>DATKYA010000001.1:0-6214 GCA_035528775.1 Planctomycetota bacterium
AGGAGGGCCGACTGCTCGAAGACCATTGAATAGCCCTGCCTGCGGGCGAACTCGGCGATCGTCGCCCTGATTTTCTTGCGGAGTTCGTCGACGCGTTTCTGCCGCTGCTGTTGTACATCGGCATTAAGTTTGTACGCCTTAACCTGCCATTCCTGCTTCTTCTTCTCCAGTTCCTTCATCTTCTGCTCGCGTTCTTCCGAGCCTTCCTTTCTCAGCGAGACCTCGCTCTCGAGGGCATCGCACTCCCGCTTCATGCCAAGCAGCACTTCCCGAGCCTGCTTCTCCACGAGGTCGAGGTCAACGTCGATGTCCTTCTTCTCTTCCAGATTGTCGAGCACCTCGCCTTCGGAAACGATGCCGAAACGGAAGGTCTGGGCGTGGGTTTCTTCGGCCGGTGCCGGCTTGGCCGGCTCGCCCGCGATCGCCGCCGAGAGGGACCACACGATCGATGCAACCAGTAGAACCAGTGGGTATCTCGTCATTATCTGCTCCCAAACGACTAGAAGAACAGTCCCAGGGCGAAGCTGAAGTTCTGCGTGCGGTCGCCCGGCCGTTTTTCGACGGGCACGGCATAATTCAGCGTAAGCGGAATTCTGCCCATCACCGGTAGATTGAGCCGGAAGCCAAGGCCGACCGACGCACGCAATCCATCGAAGGCACTCGCACGCGAGGTGCTTGTCAGCGTCCCCACATCATTAAAAATATACAACTGGTAATCCTCTTTGTAAAGAGGAATTATGTACTCTGTCGTGCCCAGAAACAGGAAACTCCCGCCCAGGGCGGTATCGCCGCCGACCGTTTGGCGTGGGCCGATGCCCTGGAACCGGAACCCGCGGAACGAGCCGATCCCGCCGGCGAAGAACCGTTCGTAGATGGGAACTTCGTCATCGCCGAAGGCCGGCCCGGAGAAGTTGGCCTCCGCCCCCATGTGCAGCACATGGGGAGTTTCCAGCGGAAGCTCCCACAGCTTCTGGAAGAAGCCGCCGCTCAGCCCCGCCTTCCAGAGGCCCACGTTGCCGAAAGCGGGCGGGCCGCCAAGCTCGCCATAGGCCCCGAGTTGGATTCCCTTGGTGGGGAAGAGGATGCTGTCGCGGTTGTCGAAGTCCACTCCCAGCCGGTAGGACCGGTAGTCGTGGGTGCCTTCCTGCCTGACAGCTGCGTCGGGCGATGCACCGGGAGTGATATCGCCCACGGTTACCCTCTCGGCACGGTACCGGAGGCTAACCTTCAACTCGCGGGTCAACCGGTATCCGAACCCGGTGGTGAACCCCAGGCGCTCCACGCTGTAATCATCGAGTAATCGCTCGTACAGGTAGCCGCTGAGCGTGTATTCGACGGGATAGTCGAAAAACCACGGTTCCTCGAAATCAAAGTAATAGTAATTGCGCTTGGAGCCGCTTTCGGCAACCAGCCGCAGGCGCTGGCCCCCACCGATGAACATCCGCGACGGGCTGAGCGCCCCGATGCCGTACCGGGAGAAATCGGGGAGGTTGCTGATGTCGAAATTGCGCTGCTCGACGGCGATCGTGCCAATCAGGTTGGAGTTCGTGTTGAAGCCGGCCCCGGCGCTCAGCAGGCCGGTGGTGGTCTCCTCTACGTTCACGACGAGATCGCTGTAGGCCGCCCCGGGCTCGGCTCCAGCTTCCGGCGGAGGGGCAGGCTTTTCCTCGATGGTGATGCTGTCGGGCTCGAAATACTGCAAGTCCCGCAGCCGCCGGGTACTTTTATTCACCTTGTCGGAATCGTAAAGCTCGCCCGGCTCAATGCGCATCTCGCGGACGATCACCTTCTTGCGGGTCTTGTAGTTGCCGCGCGTGTCGATCCGCCTGATGTAGGTGGGCAAGCCTTCGGTGATCCTGTAGGTGATCTCTCGCGCGAGCGGGTCCTTGCCCGGCACATCCTCGGGGACGATCTCGACCGATGCGTATCCGCGGCCGCCCGTGGTGTAGTAGCGCCTCATTGCGACCATGTCGTTTCGGAGTTGTTCGGCCGAGTAGTACGCTCCCGGCTTGACTCTCACCACGCTCATCAGCTCTTCGTTGCTGAGGGCCTCGTTGCCTAGGAACGTGATATCGGAGATCTTGTAACGTTCGCCTTCGTGGATATCGATCACGGCTTCCACGCGGCCGCTCTCGAAATCGGTGGCGATGCCCTGCAGCTTCACGAAGGCATCCCAATAACCGTTGCCCCGGTAGAAGAGGTTCAGCCGGCCGATGTCGTCGTCGAAATCCGAGCGCACGAACTTCCGGATGGTAATCCAGGTATCCACCCTGGTGGCCATCATCTTGGACAGTTCCTTGTTGGTGAAGGCCTTGTTGCCGACGAACCGGAGCTTCTTGAGCTGGAACTTCGGGCCTTTCGAGATGTTGAACTTCACCTTCACCTGGCCGGGTGCAACGGGCGTCACGTCCGCCTTCACGACGGCATCGGCGTAGCCTTTCTCCACGAAATGCTCGCGGATCCTGTCGGAGTCGGCCTTCAGCAGGAACTCGGTGAGCCTGGAGCCTTTCTTCGTTTGGGTGATGTCCGCGAGCTCGGCGGCGGCGCCGCCCTTGAAGCGGACCTCAACGACTTCGGGCAGTTCCCTCTCGGCTTGAATGATGAAGACGATAACGACGCCGCCGGGCGCGGGCCGCTGCACCGCCTTGGCGATGATGCCGAGGGAGGCCAGGCGGTCAAGATCCTTCGCGATCTTTTCGGGCGAGTAGGTGTCGCCTTTGCGCGTGGCGATCCGGCCGAGGATTTCGGCCTCGCTGAACAGGTACACCCCCTCCACTTCGATGCCCACGACCCTGGGCCGCACGCCAGCCTCTTCCGCAACGGCGCCGGCCGCCAGGACGGCGACGACAGCTACCACCGCGGCAGGGACGGCCCGCCGGGCGAATGCAGCTATCTTGCGGGGGATGCGGTTCTGCATGGCAGCCCTACTCGAGCGGCGACTCTTTCACGTAGTTCTCGAAACGCATGTATTCCTTGCGGAAGGTGAGGATGACCGTCCCGGTGGGCCCGTTTCGCTGTTTCGCAACGATGATGTCGGTTTCGTTCGGTCTTTTTTCTTCGTGGTAATAATCCTCCCGGAGCAGCAGCATGATCAGGTCGGCATCCTGCTCGATGGAGCCGGATTCGCGGAGGTCGGACATTCTCGGCTTGTGCTCGTCGCGAGCTTCCGGCGCCCGGCTGAGCTGCGAGATGGCGAGCACCGGCACGTCGAGCTCGCGGGCGATCGTCTTCAGGCCGCGCGAGATCTCGGAGATCTCCTGCTGCCTGTTTTCGGTCCTCCGGTCGCTCCCTTCCATCAACTGGATGTAATCAACCATGATGAACTGGATGTTGTGGCGAGCCTTGAGCCGGCGGCACTTGGCCCGCATTTCCATTATGGACAGCCCGGCGGTGTCATCAATGAAGAAATTTGTCCTCTGCATGATGTCAGCCGCGCGTGTAAGCGCCACATTCTCCTCGTGAGTCACGTGTCCGCGGCGGATCTTGTGGCTTTGCACCTTGGCGGCGCAGCACAGCATGTTGAGTGCGATCTGCTCCTTGGCCATTTCGAGGCTGAACATCACCCCGCCCTTGCCCTGGTTGACGCAGATATGCTGGGCGACGTTGAGTGCGAAGGTCGTCTTGCCCATGCTGGGGCGTGCGGCCACGATGATCAGCTCCGACGGCCGCAGCCCGCCGATCCGCTCGTCGAGGTCGGCATAGCCGGTGGGATAGCCCTGCAGGATGCCCGTCTGCAGCTCGTCGATGATCCGGAAGGTGTCGGGGATCACCTCCGACATCGGTGCGGCATCGTGGGAGATGCGGTCCTGGCTGATATCGAACAGCCGGCGCTCGGCTCGCTCGACGACCACCCGGACGTCGTCGACGGGCTGGTGGGCTTCCTTGATGATCTCGTTACAGGAGGTGATCAGTTGGCGGGCGACCGCCTTGTCGTGCACGATCTTCGCGTAGTACATGGCGCTGGCGGCGGAGGGCACGTCCTCCATCAGTGCCATCAGCTTCTGCAGCAGCGATGCCTGGTCGCCGATGTTTTCCTTGGCCAGCTCTTCGGGGAGCGTGACGAGGTCGACCGGACGGTGCGAGTCGTAGAGGGCGATGATCGCCTGGTAGATCACCTGGTTTTCGGGGGAGTAGAAGTGATCCCGCTTGATGAGCTGGAGCACGTCGGCCACCGCGTCGGGCTGGCGGAGCAGCGAGCCGATGAGCGCGCCCTCAGCCTGGAGGTTTTGCGGAGGCAAGCGCTCAAGGAGTGCATCTTCGTTCATGGCGCGGGCTCGGGGCGGCAACAGCAACCCACGCCGCTGCCGTGCGGTGTGGGCTGTTCAGATCGAAGGTCGGTTAACCGGCGACAATCCAGACTCTCGTGACGGCCTTGGCTTCGGGGGTGATCTTCACGGTGACGGTGAACACGCCCAGCTCGCGGAGGGGCGAGTCGAGCTGGATCATTTTCCCCTCGATAGGCATGCCGTCGGCCTGGAAGGCAGCGGCGATCTGGTCGGCAGTAACGGATCCGAACAGGTGCCCTTCCGGGCTGGCCGGCGCGGCAATGGTCTCCGAGGTCGACTGGATCTTCTTGGCCGTATTGAGCAGTTCCTGGATCATGGCCTGTTCCCGGCGTTCTTCCGCCTGGCGCTGCAATTCGATTTGCCGTTTGTTTTCGGCGGTCGCCTTCGCGCCCAGGCCGCGCGGGATCAGATAGTTGCGGGCATACCCGGGCGACACGTTGACCATGTCGCCGCGCTTGCCCAGCTTTTCCACGTCTTGTCGCAGCAGCAATTCCATCGCGATTCTCCCGATTCACTCACTCGCCAATGTACGACAGCAGTGCGATGAAGCGTGCCCGCTTCACGGCCTGCTTGGCCTGGCGCTGGTGGCGGGCGCAGTTGCCCGACCGTTTCCGCGAGAAAAGTTTGCCCTGGCTGGTGCACAGCTTCTGCAGGTCGCCCACGTCTTTGTAGTCGATCTTCTTATTGTTGCCCGCCCGGCAGAACCTGCAGCGGTTCTTCTCCTGCCGTGCGAAACGTTTCTTTGGAAGCAATCCGAAACTCCTTTACTGGTCGTTTATGGTTGCCGATCCTCGGCTCGCGGCTGCACCGCGGTTGCGCTGCAACCCGATGCCGGGAACCATTTGATCACACGGCGCAGCTCATGATTCGAGCGTCGACGGCACGGAGGGTGCGATCGGATCGATTCGATCGCGAGCTGCCCACTCAGAACGGAATGTCTTCTCCGCCGAACGAATCGGCCGGGGCGTCCTGGCTCGGAGCCGGATTCTGCTGTGGTGCAGGCTGGCTAGGGGGCTGGCCTTGGCGCGGCTGCCGCGGCGGACGCGGCGGACGCGGCTGGCCCGACTGGTCGGTGGAGCTGCGCCTCCCGATGAACTGGAAGCTTTCGACCACCACGATATGCTTGGTGCGCTTCTGGCCGTCTTGCCCTTGCCAGCTCTGCATCTGCAGCCGGCCTTCGATCAGGATCGGGTCGCCCTTCCCCAGGTGATCGGTGATGACCTCGCCGGTGCGGCTCCAGGCCTGCACGTCGACGAAACACACATCTTCTTTCGTCTCGCCGTCCGGCCCTTTCCATTGGCGGTTGATCGCGAGGCCGAATTCAGCCACGGCAGTGCCGTTGGGCGTGTATCGAACCTGCGGATCACGAGTGATGTTGCCCGCCAGGATCACCTTGTTGAAGTTTGCCATTGCCCTGCCCTTTCTGCCGGTGCAGGATTACGCGTCCTCGTGCGATTCGTCGTCATCCCCGGCCGGCTCTTCTTCGGTTGCTTCTTCGGGTGTTTCCGGTTCCGCCCGGCCTTCGGGCTCCGCTTTGGCTTTCGCTTCGGCTTTCGCTTCGGCTTTCGCTTCGGCGGCAGGCTCGGCTTTCGCTTCGGCTTTCGCTTCGGCGGCAGGCTCGGGTGCGGGAGCGGCAGCGTTTCTGGCCACTTCCTTCTCCGCGCCCATCGTGACGCCGTCTTCATCGACAAGGATAATGTCGCGCAGCACCACGTCGCTCGCCAGCCGCAACTGCCGCTCGATTGCCGCAATCGCATCGGTCGGAGCATTGAAGTGGATCAGCACGTACACGCCGCGATGATGCCGGCGGATCGGGTATGAAAGCTTTCGTTCTTCCCACTTGCGGGAATCGACGATCTCGGCACCGCGCTGCCTGAGAATCTCATGCACCTTTTCGACCGTGCCGTTGTAGTCTTCCGTGCAACGGG
>DATKYA010000002.1:0-9896 GCA_035528775.1 Planctomycetota bacterium
GGCCAGATGCACCGGCGGATCGGGCGGTCGGCCCTCGATCCCATCATGGTCACCGCGCTGGCGCTCGACGCCGGGAAGGCGGCTGACAGCGCGGTGTTCGTGTCGTGCGACATGGCGGCCGTATCGGAGCCTCTGCTGCGCGCGGTACGCGAGCGGCTGCCCGCGCGGGTACCGGAACTGCCGCCGGATCGCGTGATCCTGCACTGCACTCACACGCACACGTCGCTGGTGACCGAAGACTGGTTCTACGAGCATCCGGGCGGCGACGTGATGACTGCCGCCGAATGCGAGGCGTGGGTCGTCGGCCGGGCGGTCGACGCGATCGCGGACGCCTGGAAAGCACGCACGCCGCGCATCGTCGGCCGCGCCTTCGGCCATGCCGTCGTCGGACACAACCGGCACGCCGTTTACATGGACGGCCACGCCGAGATGTACGGCAGCACGAACCGCGAAGACTTCGCCTGGTTCGGCGGATACGAGGACCACAGCGCGGACATGCTGTTTGCCTGGGAGCCCGACGGCACGCTGACGGGGATCGTGCTCGCGATCCCGTGCCCGTCGCAGGTGGACGAGCATCTCGATCAGTTTTCGGCCGATTACTGGCACGACGTTCGCGTGGAGCTGCGCAGGCGGCTGGGGGCGCACGTGCAGGTGCTGCCGGTCTGCAGCGCCGCGGGCGATCAGTCGCCGCACTTCCTGGCCTACGGCCCCCAGGAGGAGGAGATGCGGCGGCGCCGCGGGCTGAGCGAGCGCCAGGAGATCGCACGGCGCGTGGGCGATGCCGTGGTCCGCGCCCTCGAATGCACCCGGCCCGACGCCGCGTCCGACTGCCCGCTGGCCCACCGGATGAGCCGGATGGAGCTTCCGCCCCGGCGGATCACCCGTCAGGAGCGCGATTCCGCGCAGGCCCTCTTCGATCGCTGCGCTGCAAACGGCGACACGGCGTCGTGGTGGCCGGCGCGACTGCGGCAGGTGGTGGAACGGTTCGACGGCATTCAGCAGGCGGGGCCGGTTCCCGCCGAGCTTCACGTTCTCCGCGTAGGCGACCTCGCGATCGCCACCAATCCGTTCGAGCTGTTCCTGGATTATGGCATGCGGATCAAGGCTCGCAGCACCGCCCCGCAGACGATGCTGGTCCAGCTCGCCGGGCGCGGGTTCTACCTGCCGTCGGCGCGGGCCGTGGATGGCGGGGGCTACGGAGCTATGCCGGCCGTCTCCGTGGCGGGGCCGGAAGCCGGCCAGCAACTCGTCGACGAGACGCTCGCCGTCATCCGCGAGCTGTTCCCGGCCGGGCGGGGGTAGGATGATGGGATGATGCTAACGATGAACGATGAACGATGAACGCGGACCATCCTTGTTCCTTGTTCCCTGTTCTTTGTTTCCTGTTCGTTGTTCCATGTTCTTCTTTCGTTCTTTCTTTTTCTCCCCGTTCCTGAAACGAGAAAGAAGAAGGAAGGAAGAACAAGAAACAAAGAACAGGGAACAGGGAGCACGGCCGAACAACCACCCGTTCATCGTTCATCATTCATCGTTCATCATTTAGCCTTCATCCCTTCATCCCTTCATCCCTTCATCTCATCATCTCTGCCTCGAAAATGGACGCCCCGGCGTCATTTTCGTACTTTGTGGGTGAGCCGAAAGGCTCATGAAGACTGTTCCCTGTTCTTTGTTCCCTGTTCTTTGTTCCCTGTTCTTCTTTCGTTCTTTCTTTTTCTCCCCGTTCCTGAAACGAGAAAGAAGAAGGAAGGAAGAACAAGAAACAAAGAACAGGGAACAGGGAGCAAGGCCGAACAACCACCCGTTCATCGTTCATCATTCATCGTTCATCATTTAGCCTTCATCCCTTCATCCCTTCATCCCTTCATCCCTTCATCTCATCATCTCTTCTTCTTCTTCTTCTTTGTGCTCTTTGTGCCCTTGGTGACTTTGTGGCCTTCTTCACCGGTCGGGCCGGCTTCACTGCACGTGTGTCCGATACGGCAGGTACAGCACAACGAAGCCGGCTCGTGCGCGCGAGATCGGGCTGGCTTCTGCGGCCGCGTCGGAGCCGGCAGCGTTGGCGTGGCCGAGGTGCTCCATCTCGTTGCAGGTTAGCTGGAATGCGATCAGGCTCTGGATCTTGTTGACGGCCTCTTCCTCGGAATCGGCCTGGCAGGAAAGCCCCAACTCGGGGCAGCTTGCGGCGAATGATCGAATCGGCAGGGCCGCCGGCAGCGCATCGACAATGCCCCGCCCGACCTCTGCAACCGCTCTGACACGAATCTCAAGACACTCCACGGGTTGCCTTTCTGGCTCGAGAAGGTTGGGCCTTCCGTGGACGTCTTCGCCTGCCCCGCAGTCGGGCGGCAGGGGGGATGCACCGCCTGTGTCCCCGGTTTCCGGTTCATTGGCCGCGTATCATACCATGTTTGCCTTCATTGCGCAAGGGCGAAAATCGGCGTTTTTTTTTCCAATCCTGCCGGGTTTCCCGTCATTTACATCTAATTACACCGTCCTACCGCGTTTCCCGTTCAATCCAGTTGCAACCGCGCACGCCCGGCGATATAATTCGCAACACCGGCCAACTGGCCCGGAAAGGCTGCAGGGTAACAGGCTGCAGTCTGCAGGCTGCAGGCTGCAGGTACCGCATGTTGCCCACGACAGGCTGCAGGTGCCGCCAATTGGCCAATTGGCCAACTGATCAACTGGCAAACTGACAAACTCCTTCAGGAGGCCCCTCTCACCATGGCAGAAGCCGCTGCGAAGAACACCGCCGACGACGCCCAGGACGTCAAGGCCGTGCAGGAATGCAAGACTGCGTTCGAGAAGATCCGGACCGAGATCGGCAAGACGATCATCGGGCAGAACGAGGTGATCGAGCAAGTCCTGATCGCCCTGTTCGCCAACGGCCACATCCTGCTGGTCGGCGTGCCGGGCCTCGCCAAGACGCTGATGGTGTCGACGCTGGCCGACACCCTGTCCGTCAGCTTCAAGCGTCTGCAGTTCACCCCCGACATGATGCCGTCGGACATCACGGGCACGGAGATCATCGAGGAGGATCACAGCACGGGCCGCCGGGCGTTCCGGTTCGTCGAGGGGCCGATCTTCAGCAACATGATCCTGGCGGACGAGATCAACCGCACGCCGCCGAAGACTCAGGCCGCGCTGCTGGAGGCTATGCAGGAGCGCCACGTCACCGTTGGCCGCAAGACCTACCCGCTCGCCGAGCCGTTCATCGTGCTCGCCACGCAGAATCCCATCGAGCAGGAAGGCACCTACCCGCTGCCCGAAGCCCAGCTCGACAGGTTCATGTTCAACACGTGGGTGGACTACCCGAAGGATGACGAATACCACGAGATCATCAAGGTGACGACGGGCCGGGGCCTGCGGAAAGCCCAGCCGGTGCTCGGCTCGGAGGACGTCATCCGCTACCGGCAGGTGGTGCGCCGCGTCCCGATCGCGGATCACGTGATCGACTACATCCGCCGGCTGACCGTCGCCACGCAGCCGCATCGGCCGGACGCACCAGAAATCGCGAAGAAGTACGTGGCGTGGGGCTCGGGGCCGAGGGCCGGCCAATACCTCGCACTCGGCGCGAAAGCACGGGCGATGCTCCAAGGCAAGTACCAGGCCACCTGCGAAGACGTCCGGCACGTCGCGCACAGCGTGATGCGGCACCGCATTTTCACAAACTTCGTGGCCCAGGCGGAAGGCATCGACTCGATGCACATCATCGACGAATTGCTGAAGGCCACGAAAGAATAAATGCGATTTTTCCGCACGGAGGCCCGATCGTGCCGCCGTAAGCATAAGCGCGCCAATCACTTATGAGATCGGTGAAAATGTTCATGAATTTATTGAACTTTCCCGGCGCTCCTCCGTTTGTACCAGAAGGGGGAGATGTTTCCGAGCCAGCGGAACAGTCAAATGTGACTGAACTCCGTGGCAAACTGGCAGACCGGCACGCTGAAAAACTGACCAACCGGCAAACTGAAAAACTGGCAAACTAACTCGTATGTCCTTCCTGTTTCCCGCAATGCTGGCCGGGCTCGCGATGCTCGCGGTGCCCATCGTGCTGCACCTGATCGCACGCCAGCGTTTCCCCATCCAGCCCATCCCGAACATCCGCCTGCTGCAGACGGAGCAGCGCACGAACGCGTTTGCCGTGCGCCCGGTGGACCTCGTTCAGCTCATCCTGCGGCTGCTGGTGGTTGCGGCGGTGGTGTTTGCGGTGAGCCGGCCCGTGGTATGGAGCGGGCTGGGCCGCTCCGCCCGCAACATCGTGGTGGTGCTGGACTGCTCGCCGAGCATGCTGATCGCTCCGGGGGACGGCGCCTCGCAGAACCTGTTCGACGGCGCCCGCGCGAAGGCGGTCGAGTTGCTCCAGGCGGCGGGCCCGCACGACGAGGTCGCCTACATAGAGGCCGGGGCCGCCGCACGGGTGGTCGTGCCGCTGATGGGCGACCCGGCCGCCGCGGTGAACGCGGTGCAGGCGGCTCGCGTGCAGTTCCGAGGCGGCAGCAGCATTTCCGCCGCCGTCGCCCAGGGCTGCACACTGCTCGCCTCCCGCCGCGAAGTCATCAGCGAAATCTACGTCCTCTCCGATATGCGCCGCAACCTGCTCGACGGCTGGGACGCCCGCAGCCAGGCCGTGTTCGCCAAGGTGCACGAAAAACTCGGCGACCGCCTGAAGCTGCGGTTCATCGATTTCGCACCCGAGCAGGTGCAGAACGCCGGGATCGTGGACGTCGCCCTCAGCCCGGGCCGCATCAGCATCGGTACGGACGCCCACCTCGCCGCAACCGTGCGCAACGTCTCCGATGAGGAGCGGGAAGTCTCGGTTAACCTTGCCGTGCGGCGGGCAGTGAAATCGCGCCGCACCGTCAAGGTTCCCCCCCAATCGGAAGCCGTCGTCGACCTCCCCGTCGGATTCGACGCCCCCGTCAATACCTACTGCCGGCTGGAGCTGGCCCCGCCCGACGTGCTCGCGGCCGACGATTCGTTCACCGTGCCGATCAGGCTCGACCGGCGGTTCGAAGTGCTGATCATCGACGGATCTGAACCGAAGCATGACGAGGCGGCTGCCGCGACGGGACTTGGCTCCGCCGCAGCGTCCGACGCCGGCAAACCCGCCGGCCTGACCGGCGTCCGTATGCTCGAGTTCGCCCTCAACCCCGCGCAGTTTGCCGGCGAAGGCCGCGGCCGCACCCGCAACTCCGCCGTCAAAACCGTCAGCGTCAGCGCCGTCAAGACCGCCATCCTCGGCACCAGCAACCTCATCGTCCTCCACAACGTCAGCCGGCTGCCGCAGCAGACGCTCGACGACCTCCGCGAGTTCGTCAGAAGCGGCCGCAGCGTGATGATCGTGCCGGGAAACGATGTGAACCTGATCGACCTGCGGACGCAGTTCATGGCCGGCAAGGATGCCATCCCGCTGTGCCCGGCCGACGTCGACAACCCCGTGAAGATCGAGCCGGGAACCAAGGTGTCGCTGGGCGGCACCGTGCATCCGGTGATGGAGCCGTTCACGGACCTGCGAAAGGGAGACCTCGGCAGCATCCGGTTCAGGCAGCTTCGCGGGCTGAAGCCGCTGGCGGGCGCGTCGGTGGTGTTTCGCGTGGGCGAGCTGCCGGCCGTCGTCGAGATGAACGTGCCGGTGCCGGGCGATACGCCGGAGCAGCGGGCACGCCGCGGCCGAATCTGCGTGCTCGCGTTCGGCCTGGAACCCGAGTGGTCGAACCTCGCCGTCACGCGCGTGTTCGTGCCGCTGATCTGGCGGCTCACCGATCATCTCGCCGGGCGGCTGGGCGCGCTGCCGGTGGACGTCGTCCGGTCGGGCGAACGGCTGGCGCTCGATTGCTCCGATTTCGTGCCGTCGCCCACCGTGGCACTGATCTCGCCCGATGGCAAGCCGTTGAAGGGGGCAGACGGCTGGCCGGTTGAGTTGCCGCTGTCGGACTCCGGCGCGGCCGTTGTCAGCGGCCTGGCCGACGTCGGCGCGTATGAAGTCACCGCGCAGGGCCAGCTTGAGATCGACCTGAAGCTGGCCGACGGCAAGTCGGTCAGCGGGAGCGCGTGGACGGCCGCCGTGGTCGACGCCACCCGCGGGAGGGCGCGCAGCATCGTCATCCGCGGCCCGGGTTCAACGCAGACGTTCAGCCGCAGCGACGCCGCCGGGAAGGATTTCGGAGATGCGATCACGATCAAGAACGTGAAGATTCGGCTCGCCGGGGGCGGCGAGGTTTCGGGCGATGTATCCGCGTCGAAGCTCGATGCGGCCCTCGCCTGCAAAACGCGGTCGCTGCCGGTCGCCGCCGGCGGAAATGTGCGAACGCTCGCCGATGCCGACGTTGCGGGCGGGCGATTCGCCGACGCCGTCGATCTGGACGGCCCAGCCGCCGCCGGGCGCAAATCGCGATTCGTCGGAGTTAATCCCCCGGCTGGCGAGACCGACACGACCCCGGTCAGCCGCGAGACGATCGCCGCCGCGTTCGGCGCCTCCGGCTGGGAGATCGTCCCCGCCGCCAAGGCGGTGCTGTCCGACATCCGCGCCGGCGAGCTGTGGTACGGCGTGGCGATCCTGCTCATGCTCGCTTACTTCGCCGAAGGCACGATCGGCCACTGGCTGAGCCACCGGCGGGAATCGATGCGGTGAAGAAACAGGAAGATGAACGTTCAACAATCAACGGTCAACGATCAACGTTCAACGGAAGATCGAGTCGTCCGTCGGTTGTTCGAACGCGGCAGTTGAGAGTTGATTGTTGGGCGTTGACCGTTGAGTGTTTTTCCCTCCGGCCTCTTGTGGCTGGAATCTGCTGATTGCTTATGTCACTATTCTACTGGCTGCTCAACCTGAACGATCCCGGCGCCATCGAGGGCGTGACGGCCTGGGAGCTTGTCGCACGGTCGGCCCTGTCGGTGCCCGTGCTGGTGCTGATAGCGGCGGCGGGGCTGGCGGCGGCATGCCTGAACTTCATGCCGCACGTCGTGTTGCGCCGCGGGCGGCGATTGCTCCTGTTTGCCCTGCGGCTGATCGGCTTGGCCGCGGTGCTCGCACTCGTCCTCCAGCTCGAGGCCAACCTGTCGCTGCGGCGGTCGAAGAAGCCCCAGGTCGCCGTCATCGTCGACACATCGGAAAGCATGGCGCTGAAGGACTGCCCGCAGGGCAGCCGCCTGGCCGCCGCGCTGAACCTGGCCGAGAAGAAGATCGAGCCTGCACTCGCCGGCCGCGCACAGCTCGAGTGGTACCAAGCCGACTGGCAGCTCCGGCCCGGCCGCCCCGCCGCCGCCACCGAGCCGGCAGGCCCGACCGATCTCGGCCAGGCCGTCCAGCGTTGCATCGATGAATCCGGCTCGCCGCGTGCCATTCTGCTGCTGAGCGACGGCAAGACCGCCCACGCCGATCGCATCGCTGACGCCGCACGCATCGCCAAGCAGTCGGGCGTGCAGGTCTTCGCAATCTCGCTCGGCAAGCCCGGCAAGGCACGGGCCGTGTCCATCCGCGTCACCCAGGCCGACAACTACGTGCGGCTGGGCGACGAGTTCGTGATATCTACCGTCGTCCGCGCCGAAGGCGTGCCCGGCCAGACACTGAACGTGCTGCTGTTCGAGGACGACGACAAGGCCCCGCGGATGCAGCGAGCGATCCAGCTCGGCGACAAGCCGGTTCCCGTCACCTTCCGCTACCGACCCACCAGGCCCGGCAGGCACCGCTACCGCGTCGAAGTTGCTCGCGTGAAGGGGGCCGACACCGACCTCACCAACGTCGTCACCACCGCCGTCGAAGTGATCGACGATCCGATCCGGGTGCTGTACGTCGAAGGCACGCCGCGGTTCGAGCTGAAATTCCTCAACATCTGGCTCGCACGCGACCCCGTGATCGACCTGACCACCGTGACGCGTATGCCCAAGGGCGGTTGGTTCACCCAGGGCAAGCGCCGCCACGACAAGATGGACGAAGGATTCCCGATCACCGAAGCCGAGCTGTTCGACTACGACGTGGTGATTTTCGGAGACATCCCCCGGGGCGTCTTCCGGCAGGGCGGCGACCTCGCGGAGACCAGGCTCGTCCAGATCGTCAACTTCGTCGTCAAGCGCGGCGGCGGCCTCATCACCACCGGCGGCCAATCCGTTTATGGGGCCGGACTGTACCAAGGCTCCGCGCTCGACGAAATTCTGCCGTTCCGCATCGACGGCCTCAAGAAGCAGCAACTGACCGGCTATTTCAGCATTGAGCCGGTGCCCGCTGCCGTGTCGCACCCGGTGATGGCCCTCGCCGCCGACGCCACCGCCAGCCGCGAAGCCTGGTTCGACATGCCCAAGCTCGACGGCTGCAACGCCGTCGGCACGCTGAAGCCAGCCGCCACGCTGCTGGCCTTGCGGCAGATCGACGACAAGACCTACCCGGTGATCGCCACGCATGCCGTCGGCCGCGGCCGCGTGCTCAGCCTCACGTGCGACACCACCTGGCACTGGGAGATGCAGCGCAAGGACGACGACACCGACAACTACCGGAAGTTCTGGGGGCGGGCGGTTCGATACGTGGCCGCCGACCCGAGAACACGCCCCGGCCGCCCAAGCATTCTCGCGCAGAGCAGCCGGCCGGTCGTCGGCACCGAGTTCCCCCTCACCACCACGCTGCTCGATCCGAACTACGGACCCGTCCGCAACGCCGACATCCGCGTGGAAGTGACCGAGCCGTCGGGCCGCAAGTACCTGATCTATCCGAGCGATTCGAGCGACTCGCCCGGCGTGTACCGGTATTCGGTGCCGCTGCGCGAGAAAGGCGTTCACACGGTGAAAGCCGAATACCAGGGCACCGCGACGGAGCAGGAGATCATCGCGGGTGACGCCGCCGCCGAGATGGACGACGCCGGGGCCGATCCCGCAAGCCTGCGCCTGCTCGCCCGCGAGACCGGCGGCAGGGAAGGCTCCGAAACCGAAGCCGACTCCCTCCTCGCCGCCATTCCACTGCAGCCGGAACATTACGACGAGAAGGTCACTGTGACGCTGTGGAACCTGCCGTTGCTGGCTGCCCTGCTGATCGCGGTGGTGTGCGTGGACTGTTACATCCGGAAACGCAGCGGGCTGGTGTAGTGGCCAATGGCATTGAATTAAGGACATTTCTGTAGGGGCACACGGCGTGTGCCCAGGGCGGACGCCGTCCGCCCCTACAAGACCCATGATAGCGAAAAGCGCTTACACATTCGAAGGCTACAAGGCCGTTCAGGTGGCGGTGAGCGGATTCCGCCGCCGCAGGCGCGCCTGGCGGTTCCTGCGCGAGCTGGGCGTCTACGTCGCGCTGTCGCTGGGAATCCTGCTGGCGTGGGCGCTCGCCGACTGGCTGTTGCCGATGCCGCCGGTCGTTGTGCTGGCGGGGCTGGTGCTGAGCGGGCTGGTGGCGTTCGGCGGGCTGGTCTGCTGGCTGGTCAGGGCCGTGCGGCGGCGCGAAACGCTGCACCGCGAGGCCGTCCTGATCGAGTCGCTGCACGGCAAGCTCGACAACTCGCTGGTCGGCACGCTGCAGCTCGTGGAGGAGCAGCGACAGACGCCCCACCGGGGCGTCTCTACGGGGGCGCAGGCGGGGCAGCCGGCGGAAAGCGCCGAGCTGGTGGATGCGTTGGCGGCGCAAGCCGCGCGGGCAGTGCAGGCCGAGCATCTGCCGAGGCTGATGGACCGCCGGCCCGCGGCCAAGGCCGCCGGACTGGCCGGAGCGCTGGTCGTCGCCACGCTCGCGGTTTCGATCGGCGTTCACGGTTTCATCGGCGCACGAATCGCATCCGCACGCGGCGGGTACGATTGGATTACCGAAGTGCTGTGGCCGGTGCGGCTGACGGTTGCCCCCGGCGACCGCACGATCCTGCGCGCCGAGGAGGGCGTCACGCTCGCGGTCGAAGTGACCGGCGGGCACGCGGCGA
>DATKYA010000003.1:0-24075 GCA_035528775.1 Planctomycetota bacterium
GAGGATGTTGATCCGCCCGTCCTCGTTCACGTCGCATCGGACGCTCGCTGAGCTGCCGGGCACTTTTCCCATGCCGTTGCGGATCGCAATCAGGTCCAGGATGTTCACGCTCCCATCCACGTTCACATCCGCGTTCGGGGCCGTGAGATTGTTCATCTTCGCCGCCTGCGTGGTGAGCAGGTCCACTGTCGACTGGTCTTCGGGCAGAATGAGGCTGAAGCTGTCGTCATGGCCTGAGCCTCCGGCTTCGATCATCCAGATATTCCACCCGGCTGCCGCCTTGCCCGCTGCGGCATCGTTGTACACGGTATCGGTCCACGCTTGCAGGTAGGGATTCTTGTTTGCGATGTTTCGCCCGAACTCCTCCAGAATCACGGGCTTGCCGATGACGTTGGTCGCATCGTCGAGATGCTTGCGAAGGTAGGCAGTGGTCTGCGCGTCGGTGATGCCCCAGTGGTCCTGGTACATGTGCACGGTGCAGAAATCGATTGTAGACACCTGGTGCGTGGCGATGAAGTCCGTTCCCTCGTTGCCGTTGTAGAGCCAGCTCGGGTCGCCGATGGCCGCATTGTAGAAGCCTTCCATGCCGGTGGTGATTATGTGGTTGGAGTCCAGGCTCTTGATGTAGGCGCTGATGTCCGCCGTCCAGTTCCTGACGAGCTGCGCCGGGCAGTAGCGGTCATCCCAGGCCCGCGGCTCGTTGGCGAGCTCCCAGGCGAAGATGGTGGGATCGTCCTTGTAGAGCACGCCGCTGTACGTGTTCAGCCGGTTCACGATGGTCCAGATCCGCGCCTTCAGCCAGGTTTTGCATTGCCCATCGGTGTAAAACTGGTCGTGCGCGCTCGCCGTGGGCGACCCATTCACATACCAGTTCATCCCGCCGTAGTCGTCCCAGTTGTTCGTGAAGGTGAGAATCACACGCAGCCCGCGAATGCGGCACTGGCGGACGGCGTAGTCGAGACCCTGAAGCGCCGCCTCGTTATAGAGGCCGGTGGGCGTCTGCTGGTAGGCCCACTGGTTCGGATAGCCGTCGATGTTCCAGCCGCCGTCGTTGAACGCCCAGATGCGGATGACGTTGAAGCCGCGGTCGCGGCACAGATCCAGCAGATCCTCCGCCGAGCCCCGCCGCGTCACGTCGGCCATGAAATACGACAGGTAATAGCAGTTCGTGCCCGCGTAATAGAACTTCGCCTCGCGGTACATGAAGTGCGTGCCGCTTCTGGACACGAAATCCGCCGCGAAGGCGTTCGCCGTGATCAGCGCGAGCACCGCCACAAGAACACCCAACCCCAGATGCCGCCTGTAACCCGTCATCCGATCAGATCGTGCCATGGCATGTCCTCCTGCCAGACCGCCCGATACGTCCCGTCGTGTGGAATGGACCTCATAGTAAGTATACACTAATGAATGGCCCGCGTCAAGCAAAAGTTGGGGTTTGCGGGCGAATTCCGCGCCCATCGTTTGGCACGCAATTTGCACAGTAACCGAGCACAGAATGAAGAAAAGGAGACAGGCGCGTGCGAAGTGCCCCGGATTCCGCCATTTGAGCCGGTTCGCGGCTGCCGGCCAACCCCCGGACGCAGGCGGAAAAAACTTCACGGTGTCGGAAAATGTTGCACTGCCCGCCCGGCGCCGGCGGACCGACAGGAGCTGAACCTCATGTTTTCTGGTGATGCGACTCTCAAGGTGATCGGCAAGATGCTCGATGGATGCGCCGCACGCCATAAGGCTATCGCGGCCAACCTCGCCAACGCCGAAACGCCCGGCTACAAGCGCCTCGAAGTTCGCTTCGAAGAACAGCTCGCCAAGGCGCTCGACAGCAGCAGCACCGCCGAACTCGACGCCGTGCAGCCCCAAACCGTTTCCGGCACCGGCGCCGCACGGCCCGACGGCAACAACGTCGACTTCGGCACCGAGCTCGGCGACCTCACCAAGAACACCCTCGTGTTCAGCACCTTCGCCGACCTCGCCGCCGCGCGTGTCCGACAGTATCGTGAAGCGATAGGAGAATGATCATGAGTTTCGACAGTGTTTTCTCGTCGCTCAACGTCAGCGGCTCCGGCCTCGGAGCCGAGCAAGTCCGGATGAAGGCGATCGCCGAGAACATCGCGAACGCCAACACCACGCGAACTCCCGAAGGCGGCCCCTATCGCCGCCAGCGCGTGATCTTCGCGTCCGTCCTGAAGGACACCATGACCGGTCGGTCCGCCGCCGGCGTCCGCGTGGCCGGCGTGCTCCGCAGCACCGAGCCCCCCATCAAGGTGTTCGATCCCGACCACCCCGACGCCGACAAGACCGGCTACGTTGCCATGCCCAATGTCAGCGTGCCCAACGAGATGATCGATATGATTGCCGCCGCACGATCGTACGAAGCCAATCTCTCCGCCATCAGGAACTTCAAGACGATGGTGTCGAAGGCCCTCTCGATCCTGCGATGACCTGGCTCCTTGTTCTTTGTTCCTTGTTCACTGTTCATTGTTCTCTGCTCCCTGTTCGTATCTGAGGTCGACATGGAAATCGGAAGAATCGCCCCTACGCTGACGCCGAAGACGATCGCGACGCCGGTACCCGCCCAGACCCCCGGGCCGGGGTTCGGCGACGTCCTCGTCTCCGCCGTCGACGCCGTAAACGACAAGCAGCTCGCCGCACAGCAGGCCGTCCTCGACTTCGCTACCGGCAAGGCCGAGAACGTTCACGACGTCATGCTCGCCGAAGTGGAAGCCGACATCAGCTTCAAGATGCTCTCGCAGACCCGCAACAAGCTGGTGGAAGCCTACAAGGAAATCATGCGGATGGACGTCTGACCGGCCGCCGCCGCAACGTCCATACCGGCTACGTAGAGACGCCCCGGTGGGGCGTCTGAGACGTGCCACCGGCACGTCTCTACATCGGCAAGGTCCCGGCGAACAACGCCGAATCGATTACTGAGTTATTCAACGCGGATATCACATGCTCGACTCATTGAAGCAGTTCCTCTCCGAGATACACGTGCTGTGGAGCAAGGTAGGCCTGAACCAGAAGATCGCGCTGGCCGTGGTGCTCGCTGTCTTCGCCGGAGCCCTCTTCTTCTGGGGATCGTGGAACCAGCGCAGCGCCTACGGCCTGCTCTACAAGGGACTCCAGCACAAGGACGCCGGCGAGATCGTCAATCTCCTGAAAGCCGACGAGATCCCCTACCGCATCGAAGACGAGGGCACGACGATCCTCGTGCCCGCCGGCACGGTCTACGACCTCCGCCTGAAACTCGCCGGGCAAGGCCTCCCGCGCGAAGAAGCAGGATGGGAGCTGTTCGACCAGAACCGCCTGGGCACCCTCTCCGATTTCGTGCAGAAGGTGAACCACACCCGCGCCCTGCAGGCCGAGCTCGAGCGCACGATCGGCCGCCTCAAGCAGATCGAGTGGGCGAAGGTCCACATCGTCGAGGCCAGGGAATCCGTATTCGTCGAGCAGGCCCAAGAGGCGCGGGCATCGGTCGTGACCAAGACGCGCGGCGGCGAGACGCTCTCCGAATCCCAGATCGCCGGCATCACCCACCTGATCTCCGGTGCCGTGCGCGGGTTGCCGCCCGGAAACGTGACCATCACCGACCACACGGGCCGCCAGCTTTCGCGCCCCACCGGCAACGACGCCGCCTCGCTCGCCGCCAGCCAGCTCGACTACCGCCGCAGCGTCGAAGAACACCTCTCCTCCCGCGCCACCCAGATGCTCGAGCGTGTGCTCGGGCCCGGCAGGGCCGCCGTCACCGTCAGCGCCGAAATCGACTTCACCGCCACCGAGAGCCACTCGATCACCTACAAGGACAAGGTCCAGAAGAGCACGACCGAGACGACCCGCGAGAGCTCCGGCCCCAACGCCACGGGCGAAGCCGGCGTGGCAGCCAACATCGGGGGCGGCATCACCGGGGTCTCCGCCCCCACCACCAGCACCACCCGCGAGGAGAAGGTGGAGTACCTCCCGCCAGTGCCGACCAGCGAGGAGAAACGTACCATCCCCGGCGGCAAGATCAGCCGGCTGGCGGCCGCGGTTTTCGTCTCCGCCGGCGAATGCAAGACCGTGAAGGCGGCAGACGGCACCGAAACCCGCCAGTACGCCGCCGCGCCCGCCGCCAAGCTCAAGGATTACGAAGAGATCGTCAAGAACGCAATCGGCTACACCGAAGGCCGCGACTCGGTGACGATCTCCGACGGCGAATTCAAGACCGCCACTGAACTCGCTCCCGAGCAGATCCAGCAGATCCAGACCGAGAATTTCCGAACGTTTATCGTCAGCCTCGTGAAGAGCGGCTCGACCGCGCTCGGCGTGCTGCTCTTCCTGCTGTTCGCGCGGCACGTGCTCAAGAAGGCGTTCGTGCCGGCCCAGCCTGCACCCGCACCGGCGCCCGCAACGGCGCCCGCAACGCGGACCGTCAGCACGCTGGACACCGTGAGCGCCCCGGGGGCCAAATCGCGGCCGCTGCTCCCCGCGAAGCTGAAAGAACAGGTCGTAGAGGCCGCCCAGCAGAACCCCGACCAGGCGACCCAGTACCTGCGAACGTGGCTGTACAAATAGTGGCACCCGTGTGCCCGCATCAGGGGATGATTGAATGGCATTGACAGGACGTCAGAAGGTAGCCGCATTGCTGCTCAGCCTCGACACGCAGACTGCCTCCGCCATCATGTCGCGCTTCACCGCGGCCGAGATCGACGAGGTCACCCGCGAGATGCTGGGGATGCGAACGCTCGACTACGAGATCATCGAGCAGGTTCACAACGAGTTCCTCGACCTCGCCTCAAAAGGACAGACGTTCATCGCCAACACCCGCACGCTGGCCGAGCGGCTCATCAAGTCGGCCATCGGCGACGAAAAGGCATCGGAGGTGCTGGCGCAGTCGGACGGCGTCCTCCCGCAACGCCGGCCGTTCGAATCATTGACGAACGTCGACGCCCGCCAGCTCGCCGACCTCCTCCGGCTGGAGCATCCGCAGACTATCGCGGTCGTGCTGTCGCATCTCTCGCCGCAAGCGGCCGGGCAAACGCTCACGCGTCTGCCCGAAGAGCTTCACACTGAAGTGGTCATCCGCATGACACGGCTCGAGAACGCCCCGCACGAACTGCTCACCCGGCTCGACGACATCGTTACCGGCAAGATGCAGACCGCCGATCCAAGCGCCGGGGCCGCAGTCTCCGAGGAATCCCGCAACAAGCGCGTTGCGGAGATCCTCAACGTGGTCGGCAAGGACATCCGCAAGCGGGCACTCGAGGAGATCGGCAAGGAATCGGCCGACCGCGCCAAGGAGATCGAGAACCTGATGTTCGTCTTCGAAGACTTCGCGAGGATCGACGACAGGTCGATCCGCAAGATCGTGATGGAGGTTGACAACGACACGGTGGCGCTGGCATTGAAGACGGCCAGCGAGGAACTGAAGAGCAGATTCCTCCACAACCTGTCGAAGCGCGCTTCGCAGATGGTGCTGGAGGTGCTCGAGGGCCTCGGCCCCAAGCCGCTGTCGGAAGTCGAAGCGGCCCAACACGAGATCCTGAAGGTCGCACACTCGCTCGACGAGCAGGGCGAGATCTCGATGCGACACGGCGAACAGGAGCAACTGGTGTGAGACAATCCAGCGTGCTCAACGACGTGCGGATTCAGCGTGCCTCCTTCGCCGAGATCACGTCTGCGCAGGAGGAGCGGCGGGAGTCCGAAGAGGCTGCCGCGCGGCGGCGCGCGGAAGCACTGGCACGGGCACAAGCCGAGAAGGATGCCCGCCGGCAGGCCGAAGCCGCCGCCAGGGTCCGCGAGGCGTTCGATGCCGGTTTTGCCAAGGGGCAGCAGGCCGCCGCCGAGAAACTCGACCGGCTGGCCGTTGCGTTTCGTACCGCGTACGTTGATCTGCGGGCCGCGCTGGAAGCCGAAGCGGAGAACAAGATCGTGGAGCTCGCCATCGGCCTGGCGGAATCCGTGATGCGCACGCAGGTGCAGTTCGACGCGGCGGTGCTCCGCGCGGCGCTGGCGGAGGTCCTCGCCCGCACGCCCCCCGAAACCGTGCTGCGCGTCCGTGTGAACCCGGACGACCTCGCCGCCGCACGGGAATTGGGCGCCTCCCTGCACCTCGAGCAGGCCGAGATCGCCGCCGACCCCGAGATCGGACGGGGCGGATGCGCCGTCCATACCTCCCTCGGACTGATTGATTCGTCCCTGGAGTGTCGCTGGGAAGCCGCACGGCAATTGCTGCTGCACGCGGCAACGCCGAACGATGAACACTGAACGCATGGCCAATGTCTTGAAGGCTGCGGGCAAACGATATGTCGCTTGATACGCTCGACAAGATCACCACCGAACTGCACGCGCCGCCGAACGCGGGCGAGACGCTCGCCCTGCGCATGCGGCGCTACCGGCAGAGCCTCGAGGCCTGCCCCCGCGTTCTCATGAAAGGGACCGTGAAGCAGGTGACGGGCCTCGTGATCGAATCGGCCGGCCCTGCCGGGAGCATCGGCGACCTGTGCGTTCTCCACGATGGACGCGACCACGAGGTGCCGGCCGAGATCGTCGGCTTCCGCCGCGACTGCGTGCTGCTGATGCCGCTGGGCGAGATCGAGCGGCTGCGGCCGGGCTGCGAGGTGATCTGTGCCGGCTCGCCCCTGCGGGTGCCCGTGGGGCGCGAGCTGCTGGGCCGAGTGGTCGATGGCCTCGGGAACCCGATCGACGGCAAAGGCCCGCTGCGCTGCACCGCCACCCGCCGGGTGAGCGGCCAGGCTCCCAACCCGCTGCACCGCCGCCCGATCACCGATCCCATGCCGACGGGCATCCGCGCGATCGACGGCCTGCTGACGGTCGGCCGCGGGCAGCGCATCGGCATCTTCGCAGCCGCCGGCGTCGGCAAGAGCACGCTGCTGGGCCTGATCGCACGCCGTTCGGGAGCCGACGTCAACGTGATCGGCCTCATCGGCGAGCGCGGCCGCGAAGTCCGCGAGTTCATCGAGAACTTCCTCGGCGACGACGGCCTCGCCCGGTCCGTCGTGGTTGTCGTCACATCCGATCAGCATTCGCTGCTGCGCGTGAAGGGCGCGATGACCGCCACTGCGATCGCCGAGCATTTCCGCGATCAAGGCCAGGACGTGATGCTGTTCATCGATTCGGTCACCCGCGTGGCGCGAGCTCAGCGCGAGACCGGCCTGTCGATCGGCGAGCCCCCCGCTATTCGGGGCTACACGCCGTCCACATTCGCCCTGCTGCCGCGGTTGCTCGAGCGAGCCGGCGCCGCCCACGCCGCCAGCATCACCGGCGTCTACACCGTGCTCGTCGAAGGCGACGACATGGACGAACCGGTCTCCGACACCGTGCGGGCGATACTCGACGGCCATGTCGTCCTCTCCCGCAAACTGGCCGAGCGCGGCATCTACCCGGCGATCGACGTCCTCCAGAGCGTCAGCCGTGTCATGCCCGGCGTGGTCGACGCCGATCACCTCAAGGCTGCCCTGCGGTTCAAGGAATACTACTCCGTCTACGAAGAGGCACGCGACCTCATCAACCTCGGCGCCTACGCACGGGGCAGCAACCCCCGGATCGACAAGTCGATCGAGCTGATAGACAATATGGTCGAGTTCCTCCGGCAGGATACCGGCGAATCCACAACCTGGGATGACACGAGGAAATCGTTGGCGGCAACGGCCGGCGGGTGAAACGCACTCGCGAAATGAGGATGCCATGAAACGGTTCACGTTCAGGTTCAGGAAGCTTCAGAAGCTTCGGGAGCAGGACGAAGAAGCCAGCATGCTGCGGCTGGCCCTGGCCCAGACGAATCTGGCTCGCGAGCAGAAGGCGCTGGAGGCGCTCGCCGGCGAGCTGCAGGATGCCGGCACGCAGTTGCTGAGCCTGGTGAAAGCCGGCACGCCGGCGGCGGCGCTTTCCAACGCCGACACCTTCCGGCGCTCCGTTGCGGCCGCGGCCGACCGGCAGAAGGAATCAGTCGACCGGGCCGACCGGCACGTGGCCGACAAGCAGCAGGACTTTCGCCAGGCTCACCAGAAAGCCGAGGTGATCAGGAAGCTGCACGAGAAACGCCGCACCGAGCACCGCGACGATTGCCTTCGCGACGAGCAGAAGAACCTGGACGAGCTTGCCGGCACCCGCGGCCGCCGCACCGTCCACAGCCACGCGTGATCCGCCGGACGCCTTTGAGGAGCATTCGCGATGAAATCATTGCTCAAGCTGGTCATCTACCCCGCCGTGGGCCTGATAACGTTCGTGCTGGCCTTGTGCGTCATCCTCGCGGTCAATGGCAAGCTGAACGCCTCCTCCTTCAAGGGTGTGCCGCTGATCGGCCAGTCCGAGGCCACAAAGCAGGAGCCGCCCCCGCCCATCCCGACGGTATCGACCCTGCGATACTTCTCGTCGGAAGAATTGTCGGACATGCTCAAAGAGACCCGCCGCCTCAAGGAACGCCTGGCCGAGGAAGAAGCGAAGCTGGCCGACCGCGAGAAACGGTTGGACATCCTCAAGGCGGACCTCCGGCGCGAAAAGGGAGAGTTGGAGCAGATGCGCTCCGACCTGGCGCTGAAGCGCGAAGAAATGAAGCAGTCCGAGGCATCCTACAACGAAAAGGTCGCCCAGATCGAACAGGTCGAGCTGGCCGGCCTGCAGCGGTCCGCCACCATTTACGAGGCAATGGATTCCAAGAAAGCGGCCGCCGCAATCGGGCTGCTCGACAAGACCGAGGCCGCCAAGCTGCTTTCCCTGATGGACGAGAAGAAAGCCGCACGCGTTCTGGGCGAGATGCAGTCGCGCGGCGCCGCCGAACTGATGGCCCTCATCAAGACAATACGGACCACCCCGGAGACAACCAAATGATCAAGGTGACGCTGCTGAACGGACAGGAGCTGATCATCAACGCCGAGCTGCTCGAGGCCGTGGAGGCCGCGCACGACACCATCATCACCCTCACCACCGGCCGCAAGATCATCGTGAAGGAACGGCCGAATGAAGTGGTTGATCGTGTTGTCGCGTACCGGCAGCTTGTGAACTCCGGGGCTTTCACGAGGAGCTGAGCCATGGACATAGCAACGATGGCCGGAGTGCTGGCCGGTGTTGCACTGCTCGTCTGGGCGATCCTGATGGGATCGGGGCTGGGGTCGTTTCTCGATCTGCCGTCCGCACTGGTCGTGCTGGGCGGCACGGCTTGCGCCACGCTGATCAACTTCCCGTTGGCGAAGGTCCTCGGCGTATTCTCGATCATGAAAAAGGCCCTCCTCTACAAGCTGCCGGCGCTCGACGGCGAGATCAAGAGGATCACCGAGTTCGCACAGATCGCCCGCAAGGAAGGCCTGCTGGCACTGGAAGACAAGCTCGAGAGCCTCAACGAGCCCCTGCTGCAGAAGGGCATCCAGCTCGTCATCGACGGCACTCCCCCCGAAGTGCTCCGCAGCATTCTCACCATCGACGTGGCCACGATGGGCGACCGCCACTCCGAGGGCAAGACCATCCTGGAAGTGATGGGCGCCTTCGCCCCTGCCTTCGGGATGATCGGCACGCTCATCGGCCTGGTGCAAATGCTCGGCAACCTCAAGGATCCGTCGCAGGTCGGCTCCGGCATGGCCGTGGCCCTGATCACCACGTTCTACGGCGCCGTGCTGGCAAACCTGATCTTCCTGCCGGCGGCCGGCAAGCTCAGCGCCCGCCACAAGGAAGAAGCCCTGCTGAAAGAACTGCTGATCGAAGGCGTGCTCGCGATCCAGGCCGGCGACAACCCGCGGACAATCGAAGAAAAACTCAAATCGTTCCTTCCCCCGAGCAACCGGGCGAAGCTTGAGCAGAAAGATGCCGCATGAGCCTCGGCAAAGAACCCGATCCTCCGCGACCCGTGCCCGTGTGGCTGGTCACCTTCAGCGACGTTATGTCGCTGCTGCTCACGTTCTTCGTGATGCTGCTGACGTTCTCGACGCAGGACCGGGAGCAATTCGACAAGGCGAGCGGATCGCTGCGCGGGGCGATGGGCGTGGCAATGCCAAACATCGGCCGCCTCCCCCGCACCGGCCTGCTCAAGGATCGATACCTGACGGTCGGCCGGCACACGCCCGCCGGCATGGATTTTCCGCCTGAGTTCGAGCCGCTCGCCTACCAGGTCACCAGCCTCAACACGCGGCTCAAGAACCAGAAGATCGGCACCAGCATCCAGATGCTCGCCCTGAGCAGGGGCGTGCTCGTCAGGATCCCCTCGAAGCTCGTGTTCGAGCAAGACGCCTCGCGCCTGGCGGCGGGCGGAGAGACGTGCCTGGGCACCATCGCCGACGTCATCCATGGCTTGCCGAACGGGATCGAGGTCGCGGCTCACCTGCGGGCCGATTTCCCCCGCGGCGACGATGCCGCCTGGGAGATCACCCACCAGCGGGCCGGCAAGATCGCCGAAATCTTCACGAAGCTGAAAGGAATCCCGGCCGGCCGCATATGCGTGAGCGGAAAGGGCGCAGACCACCCGATCGCCCGCGTGCCGTCGCCGCTCGACGACCGCATCGACGTGACCCTGCTGACGCCCGACAGGCCCGCCGGGCAGCATTGAATACCGGAGCCGCCATATGCCTCTGCTCGCAAAAAAAGAGGAACCGAAAAAGGGGGCGCCGGCTTACGTCGTGTCTATGTCCTCATTGTGGACCATCATGCTCACGTTCTTCATCACCTTGTGCAACATGGCCAACGAGCAGGAATACGGCCTGGTGGGCGCCGGCACCGGCTCATTCTTCCGGCAGATCAACGCCGACGGCAAGCCCGGCATCCTGCCCGGACAGCGCACCACCATCGACCTGGGGGAGGGTCGCCCGCAGTTCGAGATCCCGGCACGCGCCCAGGAGCAGACCACCGGCTCCGACGCCGACCTCCTCTACCGCCAGGTGATCTCGATCGAGCCGATGCGGCTGCCACGGGCGCTCATCGAGTTCTTCAAACAGGCCGACAAGCTGCGCATACCCGTTAATGTCCGGTTCGCACCCGGAAGCGCCGCTCTTTCGGAAGCCGACAAGGATTGCCTCTATCCCTTGATGATGCGCCTGCGAACCGTTTCGTACTATGTCAGGATCGAGGTGGCCGTGAATGACACATTCGTGTTCAACGAAACCTACGAGAGCGCGTGGGAGCTGTCGGCGGCGCGCGCGGCCTCCATCACCCGCTACTTCCACGAGCAAGGCGGGATGAGCCACCGCCGCATGGAACCCATCGGCCTCGGCAGCGCCCGGCCGTTCGTCAAGAACGCCCCCGACCCGTCCGTCAACGACCGTGTCGAAATCATCGTCCTCAAGTACTAAGGAGACTCCTATGGCAGACAGCAATGATCCCCTTGATGAACTCGCCGTAGAACAGGAACAGGCAGCGCAGGCGCCGGCTCCCGCCGGGCCGCGCCTTCCCCTGAAGAAGATCATCGTGTTTGCGGCCATCGCCTGCGTATCCGTGGGAGCTGCATTCACCCTCGCCACCGTGCTCACCGGCGGGACCGAACAGCCGGCCCAGCCCGGCCCGGACCCGTCGGCCGTTGCCGATGGCGGCAAGGCCCACGACAAGCCCCCAAAGAAGGCCGACAACGCGCCCGGCACCTTCTACAACCTGGAAAACATCATCGTCAACCTCGCCGGCAACCAGGCCCGCCGGTACCTCAAGATCAGCATGGTCCTCAAGGTGAAGAACCAGGAAACGCTCGCCAGCATCGAAGCACAGCGCATTTCCCTTACCGACAAGCTGAACATTCTGCTCTCATCCAAGACGATCGAGCAGCTCGACGGCGGCGACAAGAAACTTGAACTGAAGCGGGAAATACGGGACGAGGTGAACAACCTTCTCGGAGTCAAGGACGCGGTGACGGAGGTCCTGTTCACCGAGTTGATCATACAGTAGAAATTCGTGGAGCAGACCGTGCCGGATATTCTATCGAGCGATGAACTGAATGATCTGCTGGCGTTGGTGGACGAGCAGGAAGGCTCGGGCGAGCGCATCCTGTTCCGCAATAAGACGGTAACGCCCTACGACTTCCGCCGGCCGACGCGGCTGTCGCGCGCGCAGGCGCGCCAGATCCAGCGGCTCTATGAGAGCGCCCTGGAAGGCCTCACCGGAGTGCTCTCGGAAGGCCTGCGGGCGCCCATCGAGGCCAACGTCCTCGGCGTCAAGGCGCTCAACTACGGCTCCTTCGCCAACTCGCTGCCCGTGCCCACCTACGTGAACATTTTCCGGATCGAGCCGCCGGGCTTCCGCGGGCTGCTTACGATCGACGTGCCATTCTGCCTGACCCTGGTCGACCGGCTGCTGGGCGGGCACGGCCACGCCACCGAGAAGCCGCGTCACCTCACCAACATCGAGCTCGCCGTGCTCGACTGGCCCGTGAAGCTCATTCTCAACGAGTTGCAGCGTTGCTGGCACACCGAACCAGAGGTCAAGTACACCAGCGAGAACCGCCGCATGGACCTCAGCTTCGCGCAGGTCATGCACACCTCGGAAACCGTGCTCCGGGTCACCTTTGCCCTCGGCGGCGAGATCGGCTCGGGCGAAGCACACTTCTGCCTCCCCTTCACCGCGCTCGAGCAGGTCATGGCATTCGATCACCTCCGCGACGAAGCCATGGGCGCCGCGAGCAAGCAAGACCTGCTCGTCGCGCAAGCACGCCAGAACATCAAGAAGGTCACCGTCAGCGTGTCCGCCGAGCTGGGCAGCACCACCGCCAACCTCCAGGAAGTGCTCGGCCTCGCGCCCGGGCAGGTCGTCAGGCTCAACACGAAAGCCGCCAAGCCCATTCCCGTCAAGGTCGGCGGCAAGGTCAAGTTCTTCGGCAAGCCCGGCCTGCGGGCAAACACACTTGCGATCCGGATCACGGATATGATTCCCGAATAAAACACCGAGAGGAGATACCGTGGCAGCAGACGAGAAGACAACGACACCCGAAGCGGCAAGCGTATCGGAAGACACCTCCCCCCTGACGGCCCCCGCGGCCGCGGAGCACCCGAAGGCCCCAAAGCCGAACACCATCTCACCCGCCGAGCTCGGCCAGCTCGTGGCCGACAACGATCCTCCGGCAGGCAAGGCCAGCCTCGACATGATCATTGACATCGAGGTGCCGATCTCCGTTGAGCTCGGCCGCACCGAAATGTCCATCGGCGAAGTCCTCGAGCTGGGGCCCGGCTCCATCGTCGAGCTTCGGAAGATGGCGAGCGACCCCGTGGACCTGCTCGTAAACAACAAGCTGATCGCTCGCGGCGAGGTGGTGATTGTCGACGAGAACTTCGGAATCCGCATCACGAGCATCGTGGACCCGCGCGAGCGGCTGAAGAACGCGGAATGATGAGCGGCGGAGAGGGCGGGCGTCAGTGGCCGGTGCCCACGATGTCGAACACGGCGATCTCGGGCCGGCAGAGGAACCGCAGCCGCGGCACGCCCCCCTCGGTGCCGATGCCCCGGCACACGTAGGCCGTCATCCCACCCACCGTGTAGCTGCCCGCTTCGTATTTCTTGCCGGTGTCGGAGAGCGTGACCACGGCCCCGTACAGCGGCACGCGGACCTGCCCGCCGTGCGTGTGCCCGCACAGGTACAGGTTGGCCCCGCACGCGGCGGCGTAGTCGATCATCTCCGGCGTGTGGTACAGCACCACGGTGAAGTCGGCTGGCGGTGCCGCACGGCAGGCGTCTGCGAATGCCTTCGGGTCGGTAATCTGCATCCCGAAGATATTCACGTGCTTTCCGCCCACGCTCACGCTGCGGGCGAACCCGCAAAGCGTGATGACGTCCGCATTGACTGCCCGCGGATCGAACCCATCGTAGTTTCCCACCACCGCACAGGTTTCGATGCCGGGGCGCAGCCGGCTCAGCAGGTCTTGCAGCACCTTCCTGCCCTCCACGAAGTTGTTGAGGTAGTCGCCGGTCAGCGCGATCACGTCGGGCTGTTTGTGCGCCACGGTCTGCACGATGTACTCGGTGGCGGGCCCTTCGCCCTCCAGGTGGAGGTCGGTGAGTTGCAGGATTCGCAGGTACGAGCCTTCGGGAAGGGAACTCGTCCTGATGGTGTGGTGTGTGGTCTCGAAACGGAACGGCTCCACCCAGTGAGCGTAGGCCACGCAGCCCAGGCCCAGCAGGCTGAGACACGTCCACGGGATGCGCAGGAGCCGCATGAGCTTGCCCGGCCGGCGTTGCTTCAGCTTCTCCATCGCGAAGTCGATCACCAGGAGCGCCTGCACGCCCCCCACCAGGCCCGTGGCGACCAGTGCGAACATCAGTGCCATCATTTCGCTTGTCGGCATTACTTCTTCTTCCTTGCCTCCTTCTCAGCTTCCTTCTGGCGTTCGGCGTCGGCCTTCTTGCGGAAATAAGCTCGCCTGGCGTTGTAGGCATCGACCTTCTTCAGTATGTCTTCCGCGGATGCCATGGCATTCTTGAGAGCCGGGTCGAGCTTCAGCACCTGCGACTCCTCGATGATCTTCTTCGTCAGGGTGCACGCCTCCGCGAAATCCGTAAGCTGGGGAATCTTGCCGCTCATCTCGCGGAAGAACACGGTGAGGAAATCGTCCTTCGATTCGCCGGCCATGAGTATCTGCAGTTGCTTGAGAACCTCGCCCTTCACGCCGTCGTCAGGGTCGCGCAGCAGCCTCACCAGTTGCATCGCCCGATAGGTTCGCGGCATGTCCTTCAGGTAGCCGCACGCGGCCGCGCGGGTGTACGAATCCCTGGCGCGGAACAGTTGGCAGAAGTCGAAGTTGCTAGTCCTGTCGATAGTCAGGAGCTTGCGCGCCACGTCCGTGGGGATGGGCGAGCTCGCCACGTTGATCATGATGTTCGAGGTGGCGGTGTTGACGCCGTCGGTCACTTCCGCCGTGGCTTTGTATGAGGCGGCCTGGGTGAAACCGGGTGTCCACGTGACTTTCCCGGTGCGGCGGTCGATCCTGAACCCGTCGGGGGGCGGCACGTCCTTCTTGCCGGGCTCCTTGAACACGACGTTGAACAGCAGCTTGGTGGTATCGGGATCCTCGGCCGCCAGCGTGAAGTCGAACGGCTGGCCCTCGAAGCCTTCCTCGTCTTGCACGCCAACGAGCTTGGGCGGCTTGCTTGACGTCTTCCGGACGGCGATGACGGTCTGAGCGCGTTCCTCCAGCTTGTCATTGGCGGCAACGAATTCAACGAGGTAGGCGCCGGCGTCGGCTTCGGCGGTGGCCCACTCGAAGGCGCCGGTCTTGCCGTCGAACGTGGCTCCGTTGGGCAGGCCTTCGGCCTTCACCGTCACCGGCTCCGTGTTCTCAAGCTTCACGCTGAATGCTATCTTCTCCCCCGGCCTGGCGTCCTTCCTCTCGGGCGCGGTGAGCTTGGGGCGGGGGTAGCCGAGCACTTCAACCCGCCAGAAGCGGGCATCGCTGAGCAGGCCCTGGTCGCGGCGCACCCGCTGGTCGTTCACGTCCATGCTCGCAACGATGTCGTGCACCCCCGGGCCCGCTGCGTCGGCGTTGAACGCGTACATGGAAAGGTCGTTCCGCGCCGTGTCCTTCGGATCGACGAGCTTGCCGTCGAGATACCAGCGCCAGTCCAGCCGGATTCGGGTCTTCGTGCTCGTGTCCTGGTAGTCGAGTGCCCGCACGCCAAACTCGGGCTTCTCGCCCTGGCACGCCGCCACGATGCACCTGTTGGGGGTCTGATCGTCGATGGGGCTGATGTACTTGAAGAAGGTGCGGATCATCTGTTCCATGCATACCGCGCAGAAGCTGGTGGTGTAGTTGCGCATGGCGCAGCTTCGCTCGGGGCGGTAGACACCCTTCGACACGCCGATGGCGCCTTCGGAGTTGGTGATCTTGTGCCGGGGCGGGGGCGGCTCCGCCCAGTAGTGCCACTTGCAGAGGAGCGGTTCCGGTTCGATGGTCGCGTTCGCCTGCCCCGGCTCCTGTTCGGGCGCGGTGAAGAGATGGCGCCGCTCAGGGTCGGCCTCCTCATACTCATCGGCGAGGCCGGCAAAGGCATGGCCGAACTCGTGAATGGTGAGGACCGACGATCCCGACTTGCCCCAGAGCAGGACAATCTTGCCGGTGGCGTTGGCGCGGCCGGAGCGTACCGTGTTGCACAGCACCACCACGAGGTCGCAGTCGGGGGCCAGCTCGGCCAGCGATTCCGCCTTGGCGCGGTCGCAGTTGAGGATGCGCATCAGGCCTTCCCCCGTCACCTCCGAGTCGAGTGAGAAATCACCCTTCGGGCTTTCGAGGTAGAGGCGATGCACGTTGATGTAGTTCGCAAAGTTGTCGTACGGCATCAGCCCCAGGAAACCCTTCGCCAGCCTGTCCGACGCCGCCTGGAACCTGTCCATGGTGTTCTTGTAGAAGCCATCGCCCAGGATCACCACGTCAAGGCGGTTCGAGGGATCGCCGGTGGAGATGACCGTCTCGAGCTTCAGGATGCCGTGCTTGTTTAGTTCCTGCTGGCGCTCCAGCCATTTCTCGCGGCGCTTCTGTGCGGCTTCATCCGCCGCGAGCACCGTGCCGATGATCAGCGCCCAACACACCATCGACATGCCAATCAGGATTGCAGGTCTTTTCATGGGCATAGTCTCCTCACATCCGCTCACCCACCTGTTTGCACTGCCCTGTACCGGTACCGATTGTATCGCGTACGCGGGCGGAGGTCAAGCAAAAAAACTGGGAATTTCATGCCCTGGCGGATTCTGGCGGACGGCCCGGCCGTACCGTAATATCAACCAAGCCGGTACCGTATTATTGACCAAGTGCACCCGTAATAATAACCAAGCCCTCCCCCGTTCGTACCGTAATATTGACCAAGCCTCCCCGTAACTTTAACCAGAACGCGCCCCGCAACTCCTTGCCCTGCAAGCACTTATGGAACCTGTAAGATGTACTGTAGGAATCTGCTTCATAACCCGACAACAACAAGTCGACAGCAGCACCACCCTGAAGCGACCCATCACGGCCCTGTTGTGTTTCATGGGGTACACGATCACATCATGATCACGGGCCGCCGTACTTTTTCTGAAGGAGGATTCACATGCGAAAACGCAAGGCCAAACGCGCTCACATGGAGCATGTAAACTGTGCCGGCTGCGGCATGCAGGTGCCAAGGCACATGATGGTGGCACACGGCGAGAAGCACTACTGCCAGAGCTGCGCCAAAGCACTCGTCTGAACCCGCAGGTGCTACCGTGGTACCGGAATTGAACGGATCTCAAGAGGAGGCATTATGAAGGTGCTCAGAATTGTGGGGATGAGTGTCGTTGCCGTGGCAGCGTTGATTGCGCCGTTTGCCATGGCGCAGATGGGAAGCGAACAACCAATGCATTTCGCCTGCCCCGAAATGGGCCCGCAAATGCACATGATGCGGTCACCTGCCGCATGGATCCTGAGCGCACAGGATCAGCTCAATCTTACCGACAACCAGGTCAAACAGCTCACCGAGCTCGATACGCAGTACAGGTTGAAGCAGATCGATCGCAAGGCTGCCATCGAGAAGAAGGTCATCCAGCTCAGGCAGGCCAGCCGCGATGATACGATGAGCAAAGACCAGATGAAAGCGCTGATCGACGACATCGCAAAGGGCTACAGCGACATGGCAATGGCCTGGATCGACGCGAAAGACCAGGCGAAGCAGGTGCTCACACCCGAGCAGCGCGACACGCTCAAGAACATGCGCTTCGACATGGGCGGCATGGGAGCAATGCGCGGGCCCATGATGCGCCAGCGCATGATGGAGTCTCAGAAGAGCCCACAGAAGCGGCAGTGATCGGGCCGCCCGTGGACCCAATGACCGGAGTCTCACAACAGGGCAAACCTGTCAGGTTCTTCGAACAGCCCTGTATCCTTTTCAATACAGACACCTCTGCAAGAGGTTGCAGAGGTGTCTGTTCGTCCGAGCGATGCGGGATGGCAAGCCGGAAAATCTTTCACGCGAAATCCCTTCACCCGCAAGCGGTTGCGCAGCTTCGGGAAAAAAATGTTTGAAAATCCACCACGAGAGGCACGCCGTTTGCTCTCTGCTGAGGCGTTCGTGCGGAAACTGACACTTCGATGGATTTCCACTGCGAGAGGTACACGATGAACGGAACGATCCTTGTGGTAGACGACGAGAACGGAATTCGCTGGGCGCTCAAGCACAAGCTCGCCAAGGGCGGGCACCAGGTGATCACGGCCGAGACCGGCGAGGAGGGACTGAAGCTTCTCGATGCCAACCCCGACGTGGCGCTCGTCGATGTGAAGATGCCGGGGATGGATGGCTTCTCGTTCATCCGCGAGGCCCGCCGCATCAGGCCGTCGCTGTCGTGCATCGCGATGACCGGTTGCGGCACGATGGAAACCGCCGGCCGCGCACGGCAGGTCGGAGCCGCCCATTTCATCGAAAAACCGTTCCGGCTCGACGAGCTCGAGAGCGCAATCCAGAAGATGCTGAAGACCCGCGTGAAGGCGTCCGATCAGTTCGTCGCGCCGGGAATGTCGTCCTCCGCCAGCCCCATCGAAGACGAAGCCATCATCGGCAAGGGAGCCAGGATGAAGGAAATCTACTCGCTCATTTGCCGCGTGCAGAAGTCATCTACCAGCACGGTGCTGATCACCGGGGAGAGCGGCACGGGCAAGGAGCTTGTGGCGCGGGCGATCCATTTCAGCAGCTCGCGGCGCGACAGGCGGTTCACCGGGATCAACTGCGCCGCACTCACCGATTCGCTGCTCGAAGCCGAGCTGTTCGGCTACGAGAAAGGCGCATTCACCGGAGCCGCCACCACCGGCAAGATCGGGCTGTTTGAAGCAACCGACGGCGGCACCATCTTCCTCGACGAGATCGGCGAGATGGGAATCAACCTCCAAGCCAAGTTGCTGCGGGTGCTGCAGGAACGCTCCTTCCGCAAGGTCGGCGGCATCGACACCATCACCGTCGACGTGCGAGTGGTGGCGTCCACCAATCGCGATCTGCGACTGCGAGTTGCCGAGGGATCCTTCCGCCAGGATCTCTACTACCGGCTCAACGTGGTGCCGATCCCCGTGCCGCCGCTGCGCGACCGCCGCGAAGATATCCTCCTCCTCGCCAACTATTTTCTCGATTACTACAACGACCGGTTCGGCACGCACGTGGTGGGATTTACGCCCGAAGTGGAGGCGCAGCTGAAAGCCTATCGCTGGCCCGGCAACGTGCGCGAGCTGAAGAACGTCGTCGAGCGAGCCGTGCTGATGGAGGCCGGCGACCGCATCACCGGGAAGTACCTGATGCTGGCCGACGACTCCGTCGAACCGCCCGCCGGCAATGCGACGCAAACACTGCCGCTCACCGACCGCAGCCTGGCGTCGATGGAGCGAGTGCTGATCCAGCGCGTGCTCGGCGAAACACGCTGGCAGCGCTCCGAAGCCGCGCAGATCCTCGGCATCCATCGCACCACCCTCGCCGCCAAGATCAAGGAGTATGGCTTGGATACCGGCGCGCTGGAAAACGCTGCACTGTGACGAATAGGACACCGCAGGACCATTCGATGCTTCGCGGAACCATCAGCGGCAGAAAGCGTTTTCGCAACTCCGCCCCATCGGGCACGATATTTGCATCACCTTCATCCACGAAAGGACACAGAATGACAGGCAGCAGGAAAGGGCCCTCGGTGCACTTGTCGCTGATGAGCCCGCAGGAGCCATCCAGCCTCAGCACCGACTGCGGCACGGTGAGCTTCGCCGGCGACGACGCCACCCCGTGCATGACGGACGACAGGTTCTGCCCCATGATCGAAACCGTGTACGAGAAGCAGCACGAGGTCGACGAGTTGCAGGAGCGACTCGACGACGCGGAAAGCAGGCTGAAGCATCTGGGCGATCTCGCCAAGCTCGGCGAGCTCTCGGCCGTCGTCGCACACGAGATCCGCAACCCGCTGGCCGGAATCTCCGCCACCGCCGAAATGCTGCTCGACGATATTCCCTCGGATGACCCTCGCCACGAGAGCATCCGGATCATCCTCGACGAGATCCAGCGCCTGGAGAAAACGGTCGGCAACCTGCTGGACTTCGCCCGGAACCGCAAGCCGTTCATCACCCGCGTCGATCTTCGAGAGCAGGTCGAGCACGTGCTTGAGCGGATCGCATCGTACGCCCAGGAGCGGAACGTCACCGTCAGCGGCGTTGCTCCCCGCGATCTCCCCGACGCCCTGGCCGATCCCGAGCTGATCCGCCAGGCGTTCCAGAACGTATCGCTCAACGCCATCCAGGCCATGCCCGAGGGCGGCGAGCTGAAGGTGACGCTGTCACCTGGTTGTGACGAGCGCGGCCGGTGTCTGAAAGTGGCCTTCACGGACACCGGCTGCGGCATCAGCCCGGAAAACGTGGAGAAGATCTTTGATCCCTTCTTCACCACGAAAGCGAACGGAGCCGGGCTGGGCCTCGCAGTGACGAGGAAAGCTATTGAAGCGCTGAACGGTACGGTCCTCGTGGAGAGCGTGGCCGGGCGCGGCACCACCTTCACGATCGTGCTCAGGGCCGCGCAAGCCTGACGTGTTCGTGTGCCTGATGGCGGTATTCTGTGCAGCATCCTGTGCTGATCCACCTGTGATAAACGAGCGGAGCTGAGCATGAGCGGCAAGATACTGATCGTTGACGACGAGCGGACAATCCGCATGGCGCTGCGCGACACTCTGACGCGCGAAGGGCATCTGGCGGTCACTGCCTCCAATGGCGAGGAGGCCGTCCGCCGGTGCAAGGCCGAAGCCTTCGACCTCCTGATCACCGACCTCAAGATGCCCGGCATGACCGGCCTCGAGCTGATCCGGCAGGTGCGGGCCGTGTGCCCGCAAATCCGGACCATCCTCATCACCGCTTACGGGTCGGCTGAGTCCGCCATCGAAGCATTGCGGATGGGTGTGTCCGACTACATGGTCAAGCCCTTCCGCCTGGCCGAACTGCGCATGACCACCAGCCGGCTCCTTGAAGAACTGCGCGCTCCGGCGCTGAACGACAATGCGCACGAGCAGGACGAGCAGGCGTTCAGGTATTTCTTCAATCTCGGGAAAGACAACTCGATCGTGCTGGCGGGGACGGTGAAGGGGCGGTCTGCCGGCGATCAGCCGGCGGTACACGATGCGGTGCGCGTCGCCGCGCGTGCGCTCTCGAGCTATACCGGAAAATCGGGCGGCGCCTTCGATCCCGCAGCGGCCGTCGAAGCCATCAGCGACATGCTCTACCTCGAGCGCCTCTCGCCCGTAGCACTCACGTGCACCCACACCCTGGGGAACCGTTGCGTGAGCGCCGGCATCGGTGCGGCCGCCGCGCCCGCTGAGGTGCCGGTTGCATCGACAATCGTTTGCAGAAGCCCCGCGGCTGGCAGTTTCCCCGCACTGCGGGCAGACGTGCAACCCGCCGGAGCCGATCCCGAAGCCGCATCATCTTCGGCCATGATGCCCGAAAGCCGCACCGAATTCATGACAATGCCGGCACAATCGGCGTACACGATCACGCTCGATTCCGCAAACCTCGACCTGAAAGCACTTGTTGAAGGCGTAGGCCGGGCCACACGGGCCGTCGGCCTCAGCAACGATCATGCGAACGAAGTGATCGCCGCCGTGAACGAGGCCGTGCTCAACGCCATCGAGCACGGATACGGAGCCGGGAAGTCCGGCAAGGTCGATGTGACCTGCCACCTCGCCCAGGGCGAGATGGTCACCCTTGTGCGCGACTACGGCAACGGGTTCGATCCTGTTGCCACGCCCGACGGCGGCGGATTCGCAACCCTCCGGCGCCTGATGGATCGCGTGGCGGTCGAGTCGAAGCCCGGCGCCGGCACCGCCGTCTACCTGGCGAAGGCGCTTGAGCAGTGACCACGCGACAGCCTTGAGCTGATGGCCTGAGAGTTCGCGAGCTCATCCACAACTGAACGAGAGAACTCCACATGGCAGAAGACCGGGAAGCCGACAACAGCGACCTCAACAGCATTCTGGACGAGATGGGCGCAGGATCAGCGGCCGCGGCGGCCCCGTCCCATTCACGCGCATCGGCCGACAGCAAGCTGTCGCATATCGAAAACCTCTTGTCGGAGGCGAGCACGAGCGCTCCGTCGCAGACGGAAGCAGCGCTGTCCGATGGCGCGCCGGCTCCGCGGAACGCCGCGGTTCCCGCGGAGGCGAAGGAGCGAAAGTCGCCAGCTCCGCCGAGTCCGAAGAAAGCTGCACGGGAACGGCCTCAGCCCGCCGCCTCCCCGCTGCCTGTCCCTCGCAAGGCCATGTGGTTCGTCATTGCCTTCCTCACGTTGAATATAGTTGGCATTCTCGCAGTAGTGGCCATCCTCCTGGTTTTTTCGAGAAGCCAGAGGCAGGGAGCGGCCGAGCTGGTCTCGGCGCTCCATGAGGTCGTCCAGGTCCAGCAGCAGGCGAATCCGCAGGAGCCGCCGGCAGACAAGCAAGCCGCGACCGATACCGAGCAGGCGATCAAGCTGTTCGACGATGCCCAGTATGAGGCCGCATTGCCGCTGCTTCAGCACAGTGCCGCCGCACTGCCCGACCGCCCCGACCTGCTGTGGAAATCGGGCGTCGCCGCCATGCGGGTGCAGCAGTGGCGCACTGCCCTTGATGCATTCCAAACGTATTCCGAGAGCTTCCCGAACGACAAGCTGTTCTACCAGGCCTTGGCAAACCTGGCGACGTGTTACAAGCAACTCGGATTCTACGCTATGGCGCGGCGAACCTTCTTCAGGCTGATCGCGCTGTCGGGCCGGTTGCCCGATGAGCTGCGGCCGCTCGTCCAGGACGCCCACCTCCAGGTGGCCGACTGCTACACCTTGGAGGCATCCCGGGCCGAGAAGCCGGGAAGCTCGCTGTCCGCCGCGTCCGACGCCAATTCCCGCGTGCAAGGAGCAACCGATGGCCAGACCCAATGATCCTCAGCGAAAGCATTCGGCAGTGCACGGTTGTTTTCTGGCGGTGATCTGTCTGACCCGGCTCGCGCTATCAGGCGGCACTGCGCTCGCCGCCGATACCGGCCTGATCTTGAGTGACCCAGGCTCGGCCGGCTCTTCCGCCATCGAGCGCGGCGTGCAGGAGCTCGACCAGCAGCGCCGCGACATTGCCGCCGAATTGGCCCGGGCCGACGCCGAAGCGCAGGCTCAGCTCCAACGAGAGCTCGACCTCTCCCGCGAACAACTCGACCCGCCCGGCCTCTCCATCGTTGCCCCGCCGGCGCCCGAAGGAAAGGAAGTCTTCAGTATTCGCGCCGACAGTGTGCCGTTCAGGAGCCTGCTCGTCTGCCTGGCGCGCAAGGCACGCATCGCGCTGAAAGTATCCGCCAGCGTCGGCAGGAAAAGCCTCGATGAGCCTGTCACCGCCGACATCCGGTTCGCCTCACTCGATGAGGCCCTCGAGATGCTCTGCGGGATGCTGGACCTCGCCTACCGTATCGGCCGCGCCGAGAACGGCATCCTGGACGTCCTCATCTCCGCCCCCGCCTACGGCACCGATCCGGCAGACCGAGGCCATGTCCTCCGCCAGAAGGCGCTGTCGCTCTACACGTACTTTGTTCTGAAATACTCCGACGATGCCATCTGCGCCGACGCCTACTACCGGATGGGCGAGATCCTCTTCGACCAGAAGGAGTACGCCCTGGCGGCCCAGGACTACAAGCTGATGCTGGAGCGCGATCCGAAGAACACGAATGCTTCCGCGGCACTGGTGAAGATGGGCCGCTGCTATTCGGAGCTGGGCGATTACGCGACGGCATCCAAGGTGCTGTATTCCTACCTGGATAGTGCCCCCGACCCCGCCGGAGCGTCCCAGGCACTCCTCGCGATCGGCCGGGTCGCCGCACGCGCCGGCGAGAACGAAGAAGCCCTCCGCGCCTACGGCCGGCTCCTGCTCGAGTTTCCCAACGCCGGCGTCGGCCCGCGAGCGCAGCACGAGGCCGCCGACCTTTTGTTCAACGGCCGGGAATACGAGAAGGCCCTCAACCAGTACGCCTCCCTGCGCAAGAGCCGCCCCGATTACGAGCCTCGCACCGTGCCCTATCGCGCCGCGCTCTGCAAGATGAAGCTCGAGCAGTGGCAGGCCGCCGCCGCTGACTTCGCCGCCCTCGCCGGCGCCTCGACGCGGGATGGCGTGTCGGTGCAGTCGTACTACAAGCTCGCACAATGCCTCGATGCACGCGGCGC
>DATKYA010000004.1:0-13008 GCA_035528775.1 Planctomycetota bacterium
GCCCTGCAGGGACGCCAGCGTATCCTCGTGCTCGTTGCGAAGATTCCGATACACGCTTGCCTTCACCATGCAGCCTTGAATAGTCAAGGCGAGCAGTACAACGCCCAGCAGGCTCCACGACCACTTGTTTGCCATTTCGCCAACTCCTTTCACTGTGTTACTTGTTGTCAGAATTCCCCTCGATAAGGGGAAATCCACTTGCTTTCGCAATCACACCACCGGTCTGCACTCAATCCCCTTCGTACACAATATATCGTCATACCCCGGGTTTTTCTTTAGGGCTTGACGGAAAAACTTGAGGAAAATTTTCGGGTGATTTTTCCCGTTGTGATAGCCCGTAACGGATAGCCCGTAAACCCTTGAAGCTTTCCGCCGTTTCGCTATAATCTTCCGCACTGAAAGGGCACAGCCGGTGGAATCTTTCCCCCAAACCGCAGCCAAGGCGGTCGTCTTCGACCTCGACGGTGTGATCTGCAACACCGAGCCGCTCCACGTTCGATCGTGGCAGATTCTCTTCGCCCGCAAAGGCATCCACGTGCCTGATGCGAAGATCTGGACGGGGGTCGGCGTGACCGATCACGAGTTCCTGGTGCGGCTGTTCCGCGAGCTCTACATCAAGGACGAGCCCTACACGTGGGAGGTGGAGAAGCGCAACATCTACCTCTCCCTCCTGATGCAGGACGTGCCGGAGTTTCCCGGCGCGGCGAACCTGGTGAAGTGGCTGAGCTGGAACTGGCCGCTCGCCGTGGCGTCGAGCTCGTGGCGCGAGGCGGTGGAAGTATCCCTGCGGCGGCTGTCCATCCGCGACCGCTTCCAAGTGGTCGTCGCCAAGGAAGACGTCAAGGTCCACAAGCCCTGCCCCGACGCCTACCTACTGGCGGCGCGCCGGCTGGCCGTCGACCCCCGGGATTGCGTGGCCATCGAAGACTCATTCGTCGGTGTGGCCGCCGCGAAACGAGCCGGAATGCTCTGCATCGCCGTCACCAACAGCTTCCGCGCCGATCAGCTCACCAAGGCCGACCTCACTATTGGCTCGCTGCAGGAGACCGGCCGCATCTTGCCGTTTCTGGCCCACGGCCTCCCGTAGCATCGCCGCTCCGCGCCCATCGTTGATTCTGCCGTCTTGGCGCGGTACAATGCATGGTAGTGGGCATACTGCTGAAACGGCACGTTGGAGATCGAATGAGCAAGGGCATTCATGCCGGCATCGACGTCGGTTCCACCGCCACAAAGGTGGTGATCGCGGGCGACGGGAGCATGCTCGCTTCCGCTATCGCGCCCACCGGGGTGAACTCGAGGAAAACCGCCGAACGGCTGCTGGCCGAGGCGCTCGACAACTGCGGCCGCCGTCGCGACGAAATCCGCTGTACCGTCGCCACCGGCTACGGCCGCCGCCTCATCGGCTTCGCGGACCGCGTCGTCAGCGAGATCACCGCCATCGCACAGGGTGCGGGCAATCACGGCGGTTCTCGTCCTCAGAACGGCGCCCCCCTGCGAACCGCCATCGACATCGGCGGGCAGGACAGCAAGGTGATCGCGCTCGACGAGTCGGGTATCCTCCGCGATTTTATCATGAACGACAAGTGCGCCGCCGGCACCGGCCGGTTCCTCGAAGTGATGGCCCGCGCCCTCGAGGTCGAGCTTGACCAGCTTGGCGAGCTGTCGCTTCGCGCCGCGAAGGTCCTCCCGGTGAACAGCCTGTGCACGGTCTTCGCCGAATCCGAGGTGATCTCGCTGCTATCGTGCGGCGAGAACGTGAGCGACATCATCGCCGGCGTACACGCGTCCATCGCCAAACGGCTTGCCGCGATGGCGCGCAAGATCGGCGTGCACGAGCCGGTGGCGTTCGTCGGCGGCCCCGCGCTCAACGTCGGCCTCCGCCGGGCACTGCAGGACGAGCTCGGAATGCCCCTGCTCGTTCCCGATCGTCCGCAACTCGTGGCGGCATACGGCGCGGCAGTCATTGCGGCTGGCATCGCCGCCGGCACGGCATCCGGGGAGCGCCAATGACGAACCTTCACACCAACCTGGGCACCATCGTGTCGGAAATCAAGGGAGTGGTGAGCGGGGTAGACGCCGCCGCTGCCGAACGCCTGCTGCACGAGATCGCCGCGGCGAAGCGCATCTTCCTCGCCGGGTGCGGCCGGTCCGGCCTGATGGCGAAGGCGTTTGCCATGCGGCTCATGCACCTCGGCCGCACGGCATTCGTCGTCGGCGAGACCACCACGCCGGCCATCGGCGCGGGCGACCTGTTGATCGTGTGCTCCGGCAAGGGCGCGAAGGAAACGCTCGCGTCGTTCATGCGGGAAGCCGCGAAGGCCGGCGCACGCTGTGCCGCCGTCACCGCCCGGCCGGAGTCGCCCGTCGCACGCCTGGCCGTCGTCGTCGTTCTTCCCCTGGAGCAGACCGCCCAGTTCGGCGGCAGCCTGTTTGAGCAATGCCTGCTCGTCTTCTTCGACGGCCTCGTGATGCAGATGATCGAATCCGGCTCCGCCGCACACGCGCAGATGGCGGCTCGGCATGCGAATCTGGAATGAAGTTGAGCAGTTGTTCAGTTTGTCAGTTGATCAGTTTGCCAGTTGCTCGGTTACCCCGCTGTCTGGAGAACTGGCCAACCGGCCAACTGATCAACTGGCAAACTGACCAACTGGCAAACTGACACTATGCCTTCCACCGATTCCACAGCACAAGCGGCGCTCCGGGCGTTGTGGGGCGGCCTGCTCGACCTCGTCTACCCGCCCCACTGCATCGGCTGCGGACGAAGCCTGCACGAGGAAGACAGGCCCGACAAGTACTTCTGCTTCGACTGCCTGCGCGACCTGCCGTTCATCGGGGAGGCACGCTGTCCCAAATGCGGACACGAGCTCGCCGAGTTTGCCGCGGTTCATCCGCGCTGCCCCTCCTGCGAAGGCAAGCCGCTGCACTTCAAGTCCGCCACCGCCCCGTTCCGCTACGAGGGGATCGCGACGGAAGTCATCCTCCGGTTCAAGCTGGCCAGGCAGGTCGCGTTTGCCGACCCGCTCGCAAGGTACATGATCGAGCACATGGAGTCGACCGGCTGGATGCCGCGGATTGACGCGATCGCGGCCGTTCCGCTTCACTGGCGGCGGCTGTGGAAGCGCGGCTACAACCAGTCGCAGTTGCTCGCAGACCGCGTGGGCCAGCGGTTCGGCGTCCCGCTGCTGCACCGGCCCGTGTCGCGCGTTTTCAGCACCCCGTCGCAGACACGTGTGAGCCGGGAGAAACGTCGCGAAAACCTCCGCGGAGCCTTCGTCATTCGCCACCCCCGCGAGACCGCCGGCAAGACCATCCTCCTCATCGACGACGTCCTCACCACCGGCGCAACCTGCGCCGAGTGTTCCCGTGCGCTCATCACCGAAGGCCATGCCAAGGCCGTCTACGTCGCCACCGTCGCCCGTACGATGTTCCAGCACTGTTAGAACACGAGAAGATAAGAAGATAAGAAGTCAAGAAGTCAAGAAGATAAGAAGTCAAGAAGTCAGGAAGTTAAGAAGATAAGAAGTCAAGAAGTCAAGAAGTCAAGAAGTCAGGAAGATAAGAAGTCAGGAAGATAAGAAGAACTTGTTGATCGTTGCTTGTTGACCATTGTCCGTTGAACGTTCTTCCTTCCGGGCGTTCATCGTTCATCGTTCATCGTTCATCCTTCATCCTTCATCGTTCATCGTTCATCCTTCATCCTTCATCATTCATCATTCATCTTCCCATGCCGATACTGAAGTATCTGGTCAGGTCGAAGGAGCGCACCATGCCAACAACCGTGGCCGGCACGGATGACAAGTCGAAGGGGCAGATTTCCTGCGCCGTCGACAATCACAAGCTCGTATCGTACACGCTCGACAGCCTCGAAGGCGGCGTCATCACCGTCTCCCGCGAGGGGGTGGTCACCAGCTTCAACTCCGTGGCCGAGCGCGTGCTGGGATACCGCGCGGAAGACGTTATCGGCATCCATTACAGCAGGCTGTTTCCCGCCACCGGCGACATGAAGCGGCTGGCCGAGATGGCCCAGGCCGCACTCGTCACCGGCACGATGTTCTCGTCGGAAGAAGCGGTGATGCGCACCCGCGAGCGCACCCGCATTCCGGTGGGCATAACCATCTCGCAGTTGCGCGACGAGCACGGCAACTCGCTCGGCATCGTGTTGATCTTCAAGAACCTTGCCGAGATCAAGCAGATCCGCGACCAGATCGCCCGCACCGAGCGGATGGCCTCGCTGGGCTACCTGTCGGCCGGGATCGCGCACGAGCTGCGCAACCCCCTCGGCTCGCTGCAGGGCCTCGCCGAGCTCATCGAAGAGGACATGCCCCCCGGCGACCCCCGGCGAATCTACACCGAAACCTTCATCCGCGAGATCGACCGGATGAACAAGCTGGTGGAAGACCTGCTGTGCTTCGCCCAGCCGCCGATCACAGCGGTCGAACGGCGCTCGCTGAACGACATCGTCCACGATTCCGTGACGTTCGCCGCATACGACTTCCAGGACCGCGTGGTCGACGTCAAGACCAGCTACGCGCCCGGCCTGCCCGACGTGCTGGTCGACGTCGAGCGGCTGTCGCGTTCGCTGCTGAACATCATCCGGAACGCCTACCAGGCCGTGCCCGATGGCGGGACGATCACCGCCTCCACCGGCCTGCGGCCGCGCGGAACCGAAAACCGAGTGTTCGTCAGGATCACCAACACCGGTTCATACATCGAGCCGGAAATCCGGGCAAAGCTGTTCACGCCGTTCTTCACGCTCAAGAAGAACGGCACCGGCCTCGGGCTGTCGATTGCGTTGCAGATCGTCAAGGGCCATTCCGGCGACATCGAGGTCGACAGCGATCCCGACGAAGGCACCACGTTTTGCATCGAACTGCCCACGGCCGATTCGCTGGCCGACAAGTCCCAGGCTCCGAACGGGCAGGACGACCCTGACGCACAAGGCGCACCCGAAACCGAGCAACCGGGCAACTGAACCACTGGTAAACCGATGAACTGGACAACTGGCCACTGATCAACTGGCCAACTCTTCAAACAAACGGAGGCCCCGATGCAAACGGCCACGCTGGACAAACCCCGCGTGCTCAACCGAGCGGAGCAGAGCGGACGCGGCGACCTGATTGCCCGCCCGCGCCTGCCCGAGCGAGTGCTGATCGTCGACGACGAAGAAACCATGCGCTTCTTCCTCACCGAAGCGATGACCAAGCAGGGCTATGAAGTGGTGGCCGCGCCCGACGCCGAAACGGCGCTCGACCGCATCGCCCAGGAGGAATTCGATCTCGCCATCCTCGACATCCGCCTGCCCGGCCTCAGCGGCATCGAGGCAATCGGGCGCGTCCGGCAGATCAACCCGCACATCGTGCCCATCATCATGACCGCCTACGGCTCAAAGCAGCTCGCCCTGGAAGCGGTGAAGGCCGGCGCCTACGATTTCTTCACCAAGCCATTCCGCATCGAAGAACTCAACATCGTGATCCACCGGGCACTGGAGAAACGCAAGCTCGAGCGCGAAGTGCGCACCCTGGAAGACCGCCTCAAGAAGCGCTACGCATTCTCCAGCATCATCGGCAACTCCGGCCCCATGCAGGAAGTTTTCGCACTCATCAACAAGGTGATCAACACCGACGTCACCGTGCTGATCTACGGCGAGAGCGGCACCGGCAAGGAGCTGGTGGCCCAGGCCGTTCACAACCACAGCCTGCGGCGCGACAAGCCATTCGTCAAGCTCAATTGCGTGGCGATCCCCGAAGGGCTGCTCGAAAGCGAGCTGTTCGGGCACGAGAAGGGCGCGTTCACCGGCGCCGCCGGCATGAAAATGGGGAAGTTCGAGCTCGCAAACACCGGCACCATCTTCCTCGACGAGATCGGCGACATGACCCTGAGCACGCAGGCCAAGATACTCCGCGTGCTCCAGGAACGCGAGTTCGAGCGAGTCGGCGGAACCAAGACCGTCAAGATCGACGTCCGCGTCATCGCCGCCACCAACAAGGACCTCGCCCTCGCCGTCCAAGACAAGACCTTCCGCGAAGACCTGTTCTTCCGGTTGAATGTCTTCTCCATTCACATGCCGCCGCTGCGGCAGCGCAAGGAAGACGTCCCCCTGCTCGTCGAGCACTTCCTGAAGACCAACCGGCGGTCAACCCCGCATCCGCTGCGGCGCAAGGACGACCACCCGGCCCTGATCGAAGACGTGCTCTCCGAGGAGATGGGCGGCCAGATGGTAATCTCGCGCGAAGCGATGGACCTGCTCACCGAGTACAACTGGCCGGGGAACGTCCGCGAGCTCGAGAATTGCGTCCAGCGGGCGATCGTGATGGCCGAAGGCGACCTGATCGGCCCCGAGTGCATGCCGATGCACATCCAGAACCTCGGAAAGATGCGCAAGCTCCACGTTCAGCCCCACACCAACAACATCGACCAGACCATCGCCAACATCGAGAAGCAACTGATCGTGGAAGCCTTGCGCGAGACCGGCGGCCTGCAGTCGAAGGCCGCCAAGAACCTCGGCATCACCGAGCGCAGCCTGTGGCACCGCGTGAAGAAGCTCAGTATCGACGTGTCGAGAATCAAGAAGGCGGGAGGGTGAAACGGGAGATCCATGGGGTGCTCCTGCAGGGGCGAACCTTGTGTTCGCCTTCGCCCGGGACGCGGCGATATTTTGGGTTCCGCACAGGGCGAACACAAGGTTCGGCTACGGTGCACGCCTCAAGCCAACGCCATCCATCCCTACCGGCATCGCGTCGACAGGTAATTCCTCACATAGATCAGGTCCAGGATATCGATCTTCAGATCCCTGTTCACATCGTACTTCCAGTTGCCGGTGGTGGCGGGATTCTGCCGGAGGTGATTGCGTACCTGGAGGAGGTCGAGAATGTTGGCGGCGCAATCGGCGTTGACGTCGCCGGGGATGTGCCAGCCGCTTCTGGATGCCTGGGCTGTATTGCCGAAGGCGCCGATGTTGGCGCGGCCGAAGTTCGGCTGGGGCTCGTTCGAGTAATCGGATGCGGGATCGCCGCCGTCAATGCACGGGCTGCCGACGGGATCGGTCACCCATCCGCCGGCACCGGCGTTTGCGGCGGGGTCCCATCTGCCGTATTTCGAGCGCAGGTGGTAGTCGCCCGCGGCGGGATTGGCGAACAGCGGGTCGGCGGCGATGTTGCCGCTGCCCCAGCCGAGGGTGGCACCGGCGTCAACGTGGGCGGCGGCCTGCCCGCCGGCAACGTCGCTGTAGCTGATGGCAAGCGCTGACGGGGCAACGAGCGCGATCTCCGGGCCAGCCGGTGCGGTGTCGCCCCACAGGATGCAGCCGGACACCGAGACCTGCGAGTTGAAGCTTGTGCGGATGCCGCCGCCGGCGAGCGTTGCGGTGTTGCCCGTTATGGTGAGGTTGGTCAAGCGGGGGGTATCGGTACAGTCCACGGCGCCTCCGGATTCCGCGGAATTGCCTGCGATGATGCAGTTGGCGAGTTGCGCGGATCCGGTGGCGAGGCAAACACCGCCGCCGGTGCCGGCTGAGTTGCCCGCGATGCGGGAGCCGGCGATCGTTGCGGACGCGGCGAGGCTGCAGATTCCGCCGCCGAACTCGGCCGTGTTGCCTGCTATCGTGCACCCGATGATCACCGGCTGCTGCCCTGGCGAGGACGACTGCTGTGCTTCCAGCAGGATGCCTCCGCCTCGGGCGCCGGAATTGGCGATGATCGTGCAGTCGATGATGGTCAGCGCGTCTCCCACGGCGTGGATGCCGCCGCCGCCCCGGCTGTTGCCATTGCCATTGGTGAAGGTGAAGCCGGAGACAGTTCCGCCGAGGATCGACAGGCACGGTCCGTCGCCGCCTCGGATGATCGTGCGGTCAGCTCCGGCTCCGAGCAGCGACACCTCGGCGGCATCGATGGTGCTGACTTCGGTGTAGGTGCCGGGGGCTACGTGCACGGTGCAGCTTGCCGGCGGCAGTGCGGCTCGGTACCGTTCAAGCAGCGCTTGGATCGATGCCATCGGGGCCTGGGCCGACGTGCCGGGGTTGTCGTTGCTTCCCGCGCCGACAGGATCGTCGGGCGCCGCGTCATTCACGTAGAACTCGGCCACGTCCGCGTACTCGGCGATGGCCGTCAGGTCGTCGGTCACGACGAGCGAAAGCGTACCGCGGCAGGTCAGCGTTGCACCCTCGGCATCCTTCCACCGGATGAAGAACGGCGGGCCGTTGTCGTGGAACCACGGAGCGGTAATAGTGACCGTTTCCTGGTCGGCGCACGCCGCGTCGTAGTCGGTGGAGCCCGGCTTGTCGCCGGTGATCTCGATGGCGGTGCCCGGCTCCGACTTTACGTGCAGCACGTGCGTGCGGATCCGGTACAGGGCCACCGCCGAGCGGTCTGCATTCATCGCGATCTGAACCGTGCTTTTCCCATCCTGTTGATCGATGCCGTCGATGACCCACCGAACAAAGTCGTAGCGAACCGGCCCGGCAGCCGCCATGGCGGGCGCGGCGAGGGTAACCGTTTCCTGGTCGTTGCAGGCGACGGCGTAGTCGGTGATGCCCGGCCTGCTGCCGCTGACGGCGACATTCCCGATGGGCAGCGACTGCACGGCGAGCTGCTGCGTCCAGATCTCGTAGACCGCGGTGGCGGCGTGCTCGGCGTTCATGACGATGGTGAGGGCAGTCTGGCCGTCCGGCTGGGGGACGCCGTCGAGTGTCCATCGGAGGAACCGGTACCGGACGGTGTCGATCGCTGCATCGGAGGCGGTCGCGAGATGAACGACCAGCCCGTCGAGGCAGTTGACGGTGTAGTCGGTAACGCCGGGGTGGTCGCCGGTGATGGCGAGGCCGGTCACGGGAACCGATCGGACGGCGAGCGGCCACGCAGACTTCGATGCTGCGGGCGTGTTGCCGTAGGCGCCCATGTTGATGCGGCCCCCGTTCGGCTGCGGCTCCGTGGTGTTATCGGCTTGCGGATCGCCCGCGTCGATGCAGGGGCTGGTCACGTCATCTTTCATCCACGAGGCGGACGGTGCGTGCCAGCGCCCGTAGCGTGACTTGAGGTGGTAATCTTGCTGGGCGGGATTCGCGAAGAGGGGATCGGCGGCGATGTTGCCGATGCCGGCCCGGCCGCCCTGCACATCGCAGCAGGAGGCCGTCAGGCCGCTCCCCACGGTCTGCTGACCGCTGTTGCCCCACACGATGCTGCTGATGACCGTCGGCCACGCCGAGCCTTCGCAGTAGATGCCGCCGCCGGAGATGGCCGTGTTTCCGGCGATCGTGACGTTGACGATGGCAGGCGATGCGTTGAAGCAGAACACGCCCCCGCCGAAATAGGCTTCGTTGCCGGCGATCACGAGATTGCGCAGTGTGGGCGATGAGCCGATGCAGTAGATCGCTCCGCCGTCACCCGACCATCCGCCGATGATGGTGAATCCCTCCACCAGCGTCTGCGGGCCTTCGCCTGTTCGAAGCAACAGGCCGGACCGCGGCTGGAACATGCCGCCATGGCAGTCGATGGTGCACGAGTCGGGGCCGTTCTCCGAGCGCAGCACCACGGCCTTGCCGAGCAGATCAATGTTGAAGTTGCCCGGCCCGCTGTAGGTGGCGTCGCGCACGACGATGATGTCGCCATCGGCCGCAGCAGCAATGGCATCCTGGATTGCCGTGAAATCGCCTGCGCCGTCCAACGACACATAGCGCGTGGTCCCGTAGGCGGCGACGGCCGTGTGGTGGGCATCCATAGCCAGTTCGAGGCCGGCCTGCCCAACGGCCTGCGTCGTGCCGTCAACGATCCATTGGTGGAAGACATATCGTCGGCCGGCTTCCGTCAGGTCGGGCGGCGCAGCCAGTGTCACGGTGTCTTCGTCCTGGCAGGCCACGGAGTAGTTCGACGTGCCCGGCCTGCTCCCGGAGATCGCGATTCCGATGATGGGCGTCGATTGCACGGTCAGGATGCGCGTCTCGATCTCATAGACTGCGATAGCCGTGTGGCCGGCATCCATGACAAGCTGGACGGCGGCCATGCCCTCCGGCTGGTCGGCACCGTCGACGACCCAACGTGCGAACCGATAGTCCAGCCCGGCCTGCGCCGCCGCCGGTAGAGCCACCAAGTTCACCACCTGCTGATCCCTGCACACGTGGGCGTAACTCGTGGTGCCGGGTTGATCACCGGAGATCGCGATGCCTGGGAACGGCACCGACTCCACGACGAGGGTATGCGTCCGGACTTCGTAGACCGCGCACAGGATGGAATCGTCGTTCACCGTGACGGCAACCGTGGTCTCGCCGTCCGGCCGCGCGGTGCCGTTCAGCAGCCAGCGGGAGAAGTCGTACCGCACTCCCGCGACAACGGCAACCAGCGGGGCTGCCAGTCGAACCTCCTGGCCATATTCGCACGAGGCGGCGTAGGGAGTGGTGCCGGGCCGGTCGCCGGTCAGGCTCACTCCGGGCGGCACGGATTCGATGGTCAGTTGCGGCTTCGTGCTGATCCTCGCTACGAAGGCGTCCTGGTCGCCGCCGTTGTAGATGGCGTGATGGCCGTTGGGGACCGGGAAATCGGCGGAAGCGGTCCACCCCACGACGACGGCATTGCCGGACGAGTCCACGCTGATCGCGGTCGCTCCATCCGATGATTCGCCTCCCAGAAACGTAGCCCACCGCAATTCGCAGGCGTCGCTGATCTTCGCAGCGAAGCCGTCCGCGGCGCCGCCGAGTTGGGAATCGAATCCCGCACCGGCGGGGAAATCGGCCGAACGCGTGTAGCCGGCGACAAGCGCATTGCCGGAGGAATCTGTTGCGATGCCGTGGCCTTCATCGTAGCCGCTGCCGCCCAGGAACGTTGACCATCGCGTGTGGCCGGACGACCCCAGTTGAGCGACGAAAGCGTCGCCGCCGGCACAGGTCGAATCGAATCCGGCCGACGTGGGGAAATCGGGCGAGTCGGTCTGGCCGATGACCAGGATGTTGTTGTGCAGGTCGACGGCGATGCCGTAGCCGACTTCCGTCCCGCTGCCTCCGAGGAATCGCGCCCAGGCGAGTGACTGGCCGTTGCCGCTCAGCTTCGCCACGAAGGCGTCGGAATCGCCCCCGCCAAACGATGCATCGATCCCACCGAACGCGGGGAAGTCCACCGACGTGGTCTGTCCAGTCACAACGATGGCGCCGGTGGCATCGACAGCGATGCCGTAGGCGATGTCCGAAGTGCTGCCCCCCAGATAGGTGGCCCACTGGAGTTGGCCGCTGGGGTTGGTCTTGGCAACGAACGCATCATAGGAGCTCAGCGTTCTGTCGTACGCGCCCGTGGTGCTGAGGTCGGGCGAATCAGTTTGGCCGGTGATGAACACGTTGCTCGAGCTGTCGGTTGCAACGGCGTAGGCCCAATCGTAGCTGGATCCGCCGAGGAAGCGGGACCACACGAGCATGCCGTTGGCGTTGAGCTTGACGAGGAAGGCATCGGTGAGGCCGCCGAGGGTCGTGTCCAAGCCGGCCGTCGTCGGGAAATCGCCCGACTTCGTCTCGCCGGCAACGAGCGCATTGCCGTTCTGGTCCACGGTCAGGCAGTAGGCTTTGTCCCAGTTGCCGCCGCCCAGGAAGGTTGCCCACGCGAGCTGGCCGGTTGCGTTCAGCTTCGCCACGAATGCGTCGAACACGCCGCCATTGTAGATGGAATCGTGGGCGCCGGAGGCGGGGAAATTGGCCGAATCGGTGTAGCCGGCAATGCAGACGTTGCCGGCGGAATCGGTCTTGACGCTCCATGCATAGTCCTTGCCGGAGCCGCCCAGGAAGCTCGCCCATGTCAGGTCAGGGTCGATTACCAGCTCGTAACGCGGATCGACATTCGACAGGTCGAACGCACAGGACGCCCCATCGATCAGCCGGTAGCGCGCGGGCACCGGCAGGGTGCGGCCGCCGATCACCTGCCAGGCTACCGGGGCGTCGTCGACAAGCTCGCCAAGCGGCGTGACCACGTGGAGCGCGCCCGCTCCGTCGACAAACAGCCGGTCCGCACCATCGTAGCGGATCGTGATGCGGGACCAGTCTGCGCCCGCTGCGACGTGGAATTCGTATTTCAGGTTCGACCGCCTGGCGAAGGTGTGGAGGTCGATCCCGTCATACAGCCCGCGATAGACGACCGCCGCGAAGGCCGGCACGGCGGTCCGCCACGTGCGGGCATCGCCGGTGTAGTAGTTCACCCAGGCAGGCAGCCGGTCGGTTCCGACAGGCTCGATCTGCCGTGCCCCTGGGAACGAGACGGTGAAGGAGAATGCCTTGGCGGCACCGACCCCGGGTCTGGCCACCCGGATGACTGGCCCGGCTGTGGTGTGAAGGACGCCGGCTCCGCTGCCAACGAGCACGTAGCGAACCGAGTACGGCAGGCCTGCATCATCGATCTGGCCGACGTTCTCGATGAACGCGGCGGGCACGGAGGAGAAAGGCACCACACCCGAGGAAGATCCATCATCGCCACAGACTGCCCGGACGCCCGGCCACCACGTCATTCCCAGGAGAGTCGCCACCACCAGGAGATTCAGGAAGCCCTTGCTGAATGCCATCGCGGGATCTCCGTATCCATGAGGACGAGAAGCCGGCGGGAGTGCCGTAGGGAATCGTGTTCACATTTACAATATACCACGAAAGGGCGGGGCAGTCAAACACAAATCGGAAGGACCCAAATCGGGAGGATCGGGATTGGATTGGGATCTGGCGCCTACTCCGCCAGCCAGCATCTCGCCGTATGCCCGTGCGACACATCGAACAGCGGCGGCAATTCCTTCGAGCACCGATCCATCGCCTTGCTGCACCGCGGATGAAACGGGCAGCCCGACGGCGGATTCAGCGGCGACGGCACATTTCCCTTCAGGATGATCCACTCGCGTTTCACCTTCGGGTCCGGCACCGGCACGGCCGACAGCAATGCCAGCGTGTACGGATGCCGCGGATCGTCGAACAGCTCCAGCTTCGGCGCCGACTCCATGATCCGCCCCAGGTACATCACGTTCACGTGGTCGCTGATGTGCTTGACCACGGCGAGGTCGTGC
>DATKYA010000005.1:0-4658 GCA_035528775.1 Planctomycetota bacterium
TGGTCGGGATGGGCATGCGTGATGCCGATCCAGTGCGGGGCGAGCTCGTGCAGCCGGCCGGTCCAGTTCTCGCCGAAATCCAGCAGCAGGCGCTTGCCGCGATAGATCAGCAGACACGCCGAATGCATCACGTGCAGGGGATTGGATTCTTCGATATAGCCGCGCGTGCCGCAGAAGACGATCTTCACCGTGTTTTCCCTCGCTCCCGACGGGCCTTGGGCCTTAGGCTGTGGGCTTTGCGGCCGTCGGATATGATCTGCGTGCATCTCGCGCCGATTCACCGAAAGCGTCAGAGGTCGCCCCTACTCGTCGACTCGTTCGTATCGGAACAGAGCGGCGAGCAATCCCGAAATAATGTCGCCCCATTTAGCGATGAACAGGACGACGGAGGGAATCGCGATCAGTGCAAGGATCACAATAAGGCTGGCGGGCGGGGGCGGATTGATGCCCCCCATCGCGTCGAGCAGACGCAGCGTGAGCGTGTAGTTCCGGGGCGAGTCGACCACCGCCATCGGCACGGCCATCGCTCCGATACCCGCCACGAACTCGATGACGCCAAGGGCAATGATCGGCCCGCGAACCAGCGGCAGGACGATCTTCACGAAAATGGCAGACTCGCCCAGACCGTCGATCCGCGCCGCGTGAAAGATGTCCGGTGATATCCTGTCGATCGCGGCCTTCATGAACACCACGGAGAACGCCGTAACGCAGGAGGGCAGCACCAGTGCCGCAATGGTATCGTAAATCCCCAGCGAAGCGGCGACCCTGAATACCGGCACCATCAGGATGCTGGCGGGGAGGAACATCGCTCCCAACAGTGCGCCCAGCAGCAGTTTCATTCCGTAGAAGCGCTTCGCCGACAGTGCGTAGCCGGCCATGGCTCCGAACGTACACGACGCCACCGCCGAGACCAGCGACACCAGGAACGTGATCGCCGCGGCTCGAGCGATCCCCGGCGCTGCCGCGCCCCTCGGCAGCGCCTGTACACTTCGCGACACGACCGCCTCATACACGACCGCTGCAACCGGCAGCATCCACAGTACAGAAAGGGTCGCGAGCAGAATTGTCGGCCGCACCCGGCACGTCTTGCTCATCCGGCCTCCCTCCCCTCCACCGGGTAACGCCGCACCAGGACGACCAGCAGCACAATCGAGAAGCATAACAGCGTGGCAATCGCCGATGCTCCGCTGAAGTTGAACTCCTTCATCCCGTGGCGGTAAACGAGGAACGGCAGGTTCGTCGACCAGTTCGCGGGGCCGCCGTCTTCGGTCGTCAGCAGGATCATGCCAAACACGCGCTGGGCGTTGATCATCAGCAGCAACATCGACACCACCAGTGCGTTCTTCAGCATCGGCAAGCGCACGTGGATCAGCCGGGCCAGTCCGTGCACGCCGTCGAGTTCGGCCATGTCGTTGTATTCCCTCGGCTGAACCCACATCGCGGAGCTGATGATCGCGGCTACCAGGCCCGCGCTCTGCCAGATGCAGGCGACCGCAATGCTCGGCAGGGCGAGGCGGGCCTCGTTCAGCCAATCGACCGCCGGCATGCCTGCCATCTCCGCCAGGCGCCTGGCCAGCCCGGTCTCCGGATCATAGACCCAGCGCCACAGCAAGCCGGCCGTCGCCACCGGCAGTAGCACCGGCACGAAGAACAGTGCCCGCCACCATGATCGCCAGCGCCCGCTGCGGTTGATCAGCGCCGCGATCACGTAGCCCGCCGCGAGCGAGCCCGGCACGTAGATTCCGGCGAAATAGATCGTGTTCAGGATCGCTCGCCAGAACCGCGCGGAGTGCAGTTGATCGACGTATGCCGAGACCCCCGAGAAGACTGCCGCGCCTGTTACGGCATCGTGCTCCTGAAAGCTCGCCAGCAGCATCCACGCCATTGGGTAGAACAAAAACACCGCCAACAGCAGCACCGCCGGAGCGACGAACGCGTACGCCCACGGGTCGAAATGCGGCTTGGCCGGCGGCGTGAAGATCAGGTCATCCTGGTGCATTGTGCCTCGGACGGTAGCCCACCGCGAAATAGACCATGAAAAACACACCCACCGCCGCCACGCCCATGCCCAGCGCGGTGGTTTCGGAGATGTGGCCGACGTAGCCTTGATAGGTCGCCAGCACCTGGCTGCCCCTGGTGTAGATGGCCTCCGCTGCACGCTCGGGAGTGGTCTGCCGCATCATCAGCCGCCGGAGCTCGGGCAGAAGCACCTGCCGCTCCACCTCGGACCAGCCGGGGTTCGGCACGCCCGCACACGGCTGCCACAGCGCCTCCAGGAATACGCGGTACTCCGGGTGCTCGTCGTACCAGGCGGCGTCCAGCAGGCCACGCTGCACCGGTGCCATCACGGGCAGACCCGACTTGCCGCCGGTCATCACCACCGCCTGCGATTCCTTCGAGCACAGGTACGCCAGCAGCTTCCGGCATTGTTCTGCGTACTCGCCGCCGGCCGCGGGTGCAGTCATCACCACACCGTACAGGTCGACATATGCGGCGGACACCTTGTTGGCGGGAGCTTGAGCAGCCATCACGCGGATTGCCGGCGCCCGGGAGCGTATCTCGCCGATCATCCGGGCATCGCCGTAGAACATCGCGATGCGGCCGGCTATGAATGCATCCGCCAAGTCGCGATGTGTCCAGCCCATGGCTTCGGGAGGTGCGAAAGCCGACAGCTTCGCCATCAGGTCGAGCGCCCGAATGCCGTCATCGTTGTTGATAGGGATTACCCACTCGGTCCCGCTGCCGTCGTCGGATTGCGTCTCCTGGATTACCCGCCCCTGGTTCTGGCACACCAGCATAGCGGCCAGCCTGCCGAGCGAATCGCCCTCCGCCCCGTCGATGCCGAGCGGGCAGTATGAGCCGCCCATCGCGCGCCTGATGCCCGCACACGTTATCAGGAGTTGGTTCCAGTTGTCCAGCAGCGGCGCCTTGGGATCGTATCCCGCTTTGGCAAGCACCGCGGGACTATAGATGAGCTGCGTGCTGTCTGCCCGCAGCGGCACGGCGTACAGCACGCCCTGCCGCTGGACGGCTGCGATCGCCGAGGGGAACAACGTTCCGACTGCGTCAGCCAAATCTTCATTAACCGGCGTCACCGCCGATCTCTTTGCAAGCTCCGGGAGGACCGACAGCGGAATCTCGAGCAGGTCCGCCGACTTGTTGGCCAGGATTCGCCGCAGGATGCGGTCGTGCTCGCGTGGGCCATCCGGCAGCAGCGTTACGCGCACGCCCGGATTCCGCGCCTCGAAATCGTCCAGGATCTCGCGAAGCTGCACGAACTCGAGACTGGATGCGCTGAATGGCGTCTGGAGGGAAATGGCGGCGGCACCGCCGCGGGAATCGCCGGCCATCGCAGGGAGCATGCAGGTCGCCGCTATCACGACTGCTATCGACATCGCTGAGAAACTGATGATGGACTTCTTCACGACAAATCCAACTCGGCAAACCGCGCGGCATCAACCGGAGGACACGTTCAGGCCGGCAAAATAAAAATGCGGCGCAATCAGGTCGCCCTTCGTGATGGCCTTGTCGCCCAGGGCGATGATATTCTTGAAGGCGTCGAATACGTTCCCCGCGACCATGCAGTCCTTCACCCGTCCCACAATCCCGCCGTTCTCGACGAGATAGCCGAGCTCGATGTTGACGGAGAACTCGCCCGCCAGCGTGTTGCTCTGGCCGGCTCCCAGCAGGGCGTCGACCAGCAGGCCGCGCTTCATTCCCGCCAGCATCGCCTCGAACGGCGTGTCGCCCGCGTCGATCACGAGGTTCATTGTATCGGGCGAGGGCTGGCGGTGGAATCCGCGCATCCCGCTGCCCGTCGGCCGGGCATTCATCAGGCCGGCAGTCTGCAGGTCGAAGACGTACTGGCGCAGCACGCCGTTCTCGAACAGGACATTGCGGCGCACCGCGGTGCCCTCGGTATCGACGGGACAGCTTCCCGCGGCGTGATCCACTGTGCCATCATCGCTGATGGTTATCCGGGCGTCGAGCAATTGCTCGCCGATCTTGCCAATCAGCGGCGATATCTGCTTCTGCACGAGCTTGCCGTTCACGCCTTGCTCGAACGTGGCCAGCAGCGGGTCGATGGCGCTCGGAGTGAAGATGATCGGATAGACGCCTGACTCCGGCCGCAGCTCGCGTTCGGCCGAGCGGATGTCGCCGATCACCTTGTCGGCGTGCTGCTCCCACGGATCCAGCAGCGCGTGCGAAGCATCGTGATCGCCGGTCCACAGCAGGCTGCCATCCCGCACGAGCAGTGCCGACAGCTCGCACGCAAACTCGCTGAACTCGTAGGCGAAGTCGAGCCCGGCGGAATTGGCAACGTGCCTGCGGCCGGCGTTCTTGACCACTCCCCCGCCGCATTGTGCACGCGGCACGGCCGACAGCACCTTCGCGATCGCCCCGGCCGTACGCTTCACGCCGTCGTTGATATCGAAATCCACAACCTTGCGATCATGCACGGCCACGGCCGCCGGCACGACGCTTGCGGGGAACTGCAGCGCCGCCCGCTGGCCGAACTTCGCGCTCTCCAGCGCGTGCCGGGCCAGTTCCTCGGGCCGCTGCAGGTCTGTCGTCGATGCAAACCCGATGCGGCCGTCCTTGACCACACGCAATCCGGCTCCGCGTACCGATTTCGTTGTGATGTATTTCAGGCGATT
>DATKYA010000006.1:0-3940 GCA_035528775.1 Planctomycetota bacterium
CCATGCCACCTCGAGCGACTGGGCGTCGACCGCTGCCACTGTGCCCAAGTTCGTGCAGTAGATCACCGTTCCGGCGTCGGCCGCCGGCACCGCGCCCAGTGCGCCCAGCCCGATGTAGCGAGGCCGCGAATGCGATTCCAGAAACACCTTCGCCAGCAGCCGGCCGTCGCCGGCCGCCAGCGCCATCAGGAAGCTTTCGCCCTCGGCCTTCACTGCCGTAACGCCCGCGAATACCATTCCGCCGGAAACAACCGGCTGCGAAACGAGGACCTCCTCGCGGAAGACGGCGTCGGTGTGCTCGGAGGTCTGCCACAGGAGCCTGCCGGTTTCGCAATCGAGGGCGGCGAGCGAGCCGCTGATGGCGGCATACAGCCTGTCGGCGCGAACGAATCCGCCGCCGACGAGGTCGCGTGCGGCCCGGCGAACAGGCTTCGGTCGCCACGACCACATCCGCTTGCCGCTCGCCAGGTTGAGGCACGATATCTCGATTCCCGTGTTCACGAACACGCGGCCGCCGGATACGATCGGGTAATGGATTCGCGGGAGGGGCGTATTGCTGCCGCGGTAGTCGTCGAGGATATCGGCGGAGACGGCGGCAGTCGGCAGGTCGGCCGACCACAGAATCCTCCCGGGATCGAAGATTGCACCGGCGAAGGCATTGTTGGCAGCGTTTCCGGCGGTCGCTGGCCAGTCGCGGGCCAGTCCGGTCGGTCTGGGAGGCTGCAGGGCATCGAGCCGCTGCAGGGCATCGCGCACGGACAGTTGTTTCCCGCCAAGCGATACCTGTGTGTCGGGGCCATGTGGTGCGAGCAATTCGCGGGCGGCCTTGCCGTTGCCCAGCAGTGCGGTGGCGAAGGCCGATTTCGCGGCCACCTGCGCGGGGACCGGTAGCGCGGCGACTTCCGCCTGCTCCGTCTGCCCCAGCGACGCCAGCAGTTTCTGCCACGCATCCGCCGCCGCTGCGAAGTCGCCCCGTTCGAACCAGATGTCCCCGATCATGTCGGTTGCACGCAGGGCGGAGGCCGTGAGCGGATGGCGGCGAGCGACGTCCACGAGGGTGGCGACATCGCGCCGTGCCGCTGCCGAGTCGAACGCCTCCCTGGCGGCCGCTTCCTGCCTGGCCGCGAGTGCCCGCACCTGCTCCGCCGGGAAACGAGCCAACCGCCGGCGGCTCTCCTCCGCGGCGGAAACATACAGATCTCCCGTGAGCGGATCGTGGTGCACGAGCACTGCCGCCGAGGCCTGCCGGTCGAGCTGTTTGTCGATGATCGACTGGTAGATGGCGGCGGCATCCTGCCAGTTCTGTTCCTGCTCGAGCTTCGTAGCCCGCTCGAGATCGGTCAGAACCTGGTCGTCGCCGCCGATGTAGACTTCGTCGCGGGGTTCTTCCGCCGTGTCGGCGGCCTCGTCTGCGGGATGATCAGGCTGGGCGGCCTCTTCCGCCGCGCAGCAAGGGCGCATCTGCACGGCCGTCGCTGTCGCAACCAGCGCGGCCACCAGCCATGTTGTTGCCGTGTTAATGCTCATCTGACGTTCACCGGAATGTTCCGGGGTCTGCGGCAGGCTTACGCTCGCTCCCGCGCGGCCTTCTGTGTTCCTGTACAATTCTATCCCGGGGGGTAGCCTCTTTCAATACAATTAATAGTAGCGGCACGTTCGGCGTGCGAAATCGCCGGGGCGGCCGTCGGCCCCAAAAGCCTTGATTCCCCATAGGCCTCTTGCTATACTTGATTTTGGAATATGGCAAGTTTCCCGGTCACGTGAGGTGGATGATCTTGGTTATCCTCAAAATCATTATCGCTTACGTGCTGTTCCCTGCCATCTCGTACCTGCTCGGCTCGCTGTCGTTCGGGCTGATCGTGGGGCGGCTGAAGGGAGTGGACATCCGCAAGGAGGGCAGCGGCAACATCGGCGCCACCAACGTCTGGCGGGTGCTGGGAAAGGGGCCGGGGACGCTGGTTTTCGCGCTCGACGTGCTGAAGGGGGCGGTGCCGGCGCTCATCTTCGCCCTGGTCGCCCGCGCCATCACCGGCGTGCCAGCGTGGAAGATGCTCGGCATCGTCTACGGGGCGTTCGCCATCTTCGGGCACGTCTATCCCGTCTTCTTCGAATTCCGCGGCGGTAAGGCAGTGGCCACCAGTTGTGGCGTCTTCATGGTGCTCGCCCCCCTGCAAACGTTCACCGCCCTGATGATCTGGCTCACCGTGCTGCTGTTCAGCAAGTACGTGTCCGTGGCGTCGATGGCGGGGGCGGCGGCGTTTCTGCTGATGGTGCTCATACTGTATCCGGGAAGGCCGATCGAGAGAGGCGGCATCCTGTCGAGGATGCAGGCGTCGCTGTATCCGAAGCCCGTCGTGGCGCAAGCGCAGGGGGTTCCTCGCGGCAAGATCGAGGAAAAGCTGATGCACCGCGAGAAGCTCCTGATGATCCTACTCTCGCTGATGGCCGCGGGGGTGGTGTTTTGCCGCCACCGTGCAAACATCAAGCGGCTCCGCGAGGGAACCGAACCGAAGATCATGACCAGCAAGGCCGATCTGAAGGCGGCCGAAGCCCAGAAGAAATACGGCAAGGACCGCCTCGCGAGGGCCGGCAGGGGCAGGCAGTCCGTGAGCCACGACGCACTGCGGGCAATGTCCAGAAAGAAGACCGGGGAGCCTGCTTCCGACAAACCCTCGGAGGAACAGCCCGATGCCCCGGATGCTTCCGCCGAGGCCGAAAAACCCAGCGGAGAAGAAGCAAGCGCCGAAAAACACGAGGACGCTACGGATAGCGACCAGGTGGAAACCGCGGCTCCCGTTGAGGAGCTCGAGGAGATTCCGACCGAGGATCTTGAAGAAGACGACCAGGGCAAGAAGCAGGATAATACGGATACCACGAAACTGCCCGAGTAGCGGTGTGCCGGCGGCACATCCTGCTCCGGACGCCCCACACCGGGCCTCATTGCGTATGGATGCGAAATGACGTTTGAGTTCTCACGAAGAGGCGCGAAGGTCACCGTTCTCGGCGATGGCGCCTGGGGGACGGCACTGGCCCTGCTACTGCTCGACAACCGCTACGACGTGACGCTGTGGGGTGCATTTCCCGACTACGTCGATGTTCTCACCAGCAAGCGCGAGAACGTGAAATTCCTCCCCGGCGTGAAGCTGCCGGAATCGCTGCACATCACTCCCGACATCGCCCAGGCCGCCGGCGAGGCCACACTGCTGGTGATGGCCGCGCCCGCCCAGCACGTGCGCAAGGTGGCCGAGCGGCTGGCGCCGCACCACGATCGCTCCGTGCCCATCGTCAGCGTGGCCAAGGGCATTGAAAACAAGACGCACCTCCGCCCCAGCGAGATCATCCGCGAGATCGTCGGCCGGGTGCCCGTCGCCGTGCTTTCCGGGCCCAGCCACGCCGAGGAAGTATCGCGCAAGATGCCCACCTCCGTCTCCATCGCGTCCACCAGCGACGAGCTCGCCGTGGCCGTTCAGCAGGCATTCACCATTGATTATTTCCGGCCGTACACCACGACCGACCCGATCGGGGTGGAGCTTGGCGGGGCGCTTAAGAACGTGATCGGGATCGCCGCGGGAATCTCCGACGGGCTGGGGTTCGGTGACAACGCGAAGTCGGCCCTTATCACCCGCGGGCTGGCCGAGATCACGAGGCTCGGCGTGGCGATGGGAGCGCGGCGATCCACCTTCGCAGGGCTCTCCGGCATCGGCGACCTCATCACGACCTGCATCAGCCCCCACGGCCGCAATCACCGCTGCGGCTACCAGATCGGCCGCGGCATGACGCTCAAGGCATTCCTCGCCACCACCGAGCAGGCGATCGAAGGCGCGTGGACGTGCATCTCCGCCCGCGAGCTGGCTGCCCGCCATGGCGTCGAGATGCCCATCACCGAGCAGATCCACCGCGTGCTCTTCCGCAACAAATCCGCCAGGATCGCCGTGCGCGA
>DATKYA010000007.1:0-8375 GCA_035528775.1 Planctomycetota bacterium
GTTCCTCCAGAAGCTGAAGCCGAATCTCGGGAAACTGGGTGATGCCGTTGCGGCCGCGAGAATTGAGGAAGACGGCATATCGGTCACCGTCAATTCGCCGGGCGGCCTGGCGCTTTCCGTCCTGTCGGCGCGAAGCATCAAACGTGCGGCCATGTGCGTGAAGGTCGGCCGCGCACGCAAGATACTGAAGTCGACCGCCGACGCGATCGACCGCTACTACGAGGCCAACAAGGCCTATCCCGTGCAGCTCGACGTGCTGATCCCGGAGTTTCTGCCCGACATGCCCATCGACCCGTTCGGGACGTGGGGCCTGCCGGTGCGGTACGGCTGCATACCGAAGACGGACGGCCAGCCGGCCGGCGGATACGTGCTTGCGTCGAACGGGCCCGACGGCACGGCCGATTGCGACGTGATGGCTTTCGATCCCGGCAAGTGGCAGGCACGGCTCGCCCGCACGGACGACGCGTCCGTGGCGGAGTTGAAGGCGATCATCTACCAGTTCAACCCGCAAGCCAATGCGGACGAGACTGACGTGGACGATGAAGGAGACATCATCCTGGTGCGAACGCCGCCGCCCGGGAAAGGAGACGCGAAATGAAGCTGCACACGCTGATCCTCGCGGCAGTCCTGCCGGCGGCAGCGGCCGCTGCACAGGCCGCGGGGAATCAGAAGATCACCATTTCCTCGGACCCCGCCGGAGCCATGGTATTCATCGACGACACCTATGAAGGCACCGCGCCGGTGACGAAAGAATTGGCCGCCGGCGCCCACCATCTGAAACTCGTTCGCAAGGGCTACAGCGATTGGGCGTCGACGATTACGGTCCCACTGGACAAGCCGGCTGTCGATGTTGTGCTCAAGCCGGCCAGGAAGGGCGGCCTCAGGATCACCTCCGAGCCTGCCAAGTGCACCGTATTCCTGGACGGCCGCGAAATGGGCATTACGCCCCTGTTGATCAATGACCTCGCCGCCGACGTCTACGAGCTGCGCGTGCAGAAGACCAACTTCGAAACCTCTCAGCAAACCGTTGAAGTGACTGACGGCAAGGAGAACGAGATACACGTGCAACTGAGATCGCGCATGGAACAGCATTTCCAGGCGAAGCTCGCGGAGAACCCCCACGATCTGTCGACGTACACCGACCTGGGCCACCACTACCTGCTCGAGGGCAAGTGGGATGCCGCCCGCGAGATATTCAAGAAGGGCGTCGACATATCCGCCGGCCAGGCCGCGGCCGACGCCGACATCATGCGCTTCTACCAGGAGCTGAGCAAGGTATTCACCGGGCAGTTCAAGTTCACCGACGACATGAAGGAATTCCTGGCAGCGTTCCAGGATGTCATAAAATACGCGATCGAGAAGGGGCCGAAGAAGAACATCCACTACCAGCGGCTGATATCGCTGTACGCGGCAATGGGCCATGCCGACGAAGTGGCCCGGCTGGCGGAGAAGATCAACGCGGCCGACCCGAATCGCGGCATCTACAGGGAAATCGGCAACATCTACCGCGAGCGCGGCATGACCCAGGAGGCCGTCAAGATGCTGGTGAAGGCGCTCGCCGTCAAGGATGAATTCGAGACGCGAATGGCGCTCGGCAGCGTCTACCATCGGTCCGGCAAGTACGATCTCGCCGTCGAGCAGTATGCCGTCGCCGAGAAGATGAACCCCACTCCGGCGGAACGCGCGGAACTGATGACCTATCTCGCGCGGCTCTACTCGCAGAAAGGCCAGTACGACAAGGCGATCGCGTACATCGATAAGGCGATCGAAGACACGAAGGGCGGCCAGGTCTCCTGGCTGATGCTGAAGGTAAACATCCTCGTCGAGGCGGGGAAATGCGATGAAGCCACCGCCATTGTCAAGCAGCAGCTCGAAACGCTCGAAACCGGCCGCGAAAAGCGGAACGCCAGGGAGATGCTCCAGCTCATCCGCAAACGCTGCAAGCAGAAAAGCAACGGGGAATGAAACACTGGTTACCGATATCCGCCCCCCTTCTCGCCCTCACGATGTTCTCAACGGCGGCCGTTGCCCTGCAGGAGCCGGACGACTCGCCCGAGGCGGACCTGCCCGCGCTGGAACGGGCGGTTGCCGCCGATGCACGTGATATTCCCGCCGCCATCAAGCTCGCCAAGGCCTACCGGAAACTCGACCAGTTCGACAAGGCCCAGGCGCTTTACCGGGCAGTCCTCGCACCAGACTCGGGTGCAGACAGCTCCCAGCGCGCCGAGGCCTGCAACGGCATCGGGTTCATCTACGAGCAGCAGAAGCACTACGACCGGGCCATTGAACAATACGAGCGGGCGCTGCAGTTCCGCCCGTTCTGGGAGCGGCCGTTGCTGCACATCGGCTCATGCCTGCTCGACCAGGGCGATTACGCCGGAGCAGAGCACGCGCTGCAAAACGCACTCCGTCTTGCGCCAAACGACGCGTCGATACGCAACTGCATGGGAATCCTGTTCTCACGCACCGGCAGGCCCGAAGCGGCCGAGCGGGAGTATTCGACGGCCGTGAAGGTGCGTCCCGGTTGGGCCCCCCCGCTGTGGAACCTCGTGCTCCTCCTCGACGCACAGGGCCGCTATCGCGAGTCCGATCGCTATCTCGATACGATCCTGAAATCTGAGCCGGATCATCTCGACGCCCGTTACGTGCGGGTGCAGCACCTCGTTGGCGGCCGGGAATATTCGGCTGCCGAGCGGGAGGCCCGCAAGTTGGTGGCAAGCCATGCGGATCGAGCCGCGTCACACGAAGCACTGGGCATCGCCCTGTGGAGCAAGCAAGACATGGAAGGCGCCGAAGCGGAATTCCGCAAGGCGCTGGTGATCGATCCCAACTCGGCGGGCGCCCACCTGGGTCTGGGCCACGTTCGGATGGTGCAGAAGCGGTTTGCGGAGGCGCAGGAATGCTACCGGAAGGCGGCCGACCTGGACCCCTCGGCAGCGGATGCCAGGCAAGGGTTCGACCGGGCTGCCCGCGCACACGAGCGCGAGCGGTTCGGCGGCGGCTGCACGGCCGCCCCCAATTTCGCCGGCTCGCCCGCAATTTCCTGCCTACAGTGTCTGGCTGTAATTCTTCCCGTCGTGCTGCTGCGGCGCCGCGTGTAAGCCAAACTTCACCATGCTGATGGCGTTCCCGCGGTCGTTGTACGTCACCTCGTCCATCAGCGACCTGATGAGGAACAGCCCGCGGCCGCGGTCGTGGAACGGATCGGATGCGGTGTCGATCGTCACCTGGGGATTGAAGCCTTCGCCCTCGTCGACGACCGAGATGCGCATCATCCGGTCGTTGGCCAGGCACTCAGCCACCACGCACTTCGAGGGGTCTGCCTTGTTGCCGTGCTCGACCGCGTTTGCCAAGGCTTCGTGGAATGCCACCTGCAGTGAAAACTGCGTGGCCGGATCCACCTGGAGCCTGCCGATGAATGCGGTGAAGCGCCGCTCGGCGTCGGTCTGGTCGCGCTCCGTGCTCGGCAGTTCGATTACCATCCGGGCCGTCCATTTTGCGAGATCGGTCTGCACTTCCATCCCATACACTCCTGTCAGGTGGACGCCGGCTCGGCGATTCGATCGGCGGGATTCACCAGGTTGTAGCGTCTGATCTTGTCGTACAACGTGCTCCGGTCGATCCCGAGGATCCTGGCCGACCGCACCTTGTGCCAGCCGGTGTAGTCGAGCACCTTCTGAATATGCCGCTTCTCAACGATCGCGAGCGAGAAGGCGTTTTCGTCCTGCACCGGCACGTTCTTGATCTTGCGGGCGCGCTGGATCGATTTGGGGAGATGGTCGAGGAGGATCATCTCGCCCTTGGCCAGCATCGCGCACCGGCCGATGACGGTCCTCAACTCGCGCACGTTCCCGGGCCACGGATAGTGGACCAGCGCGTTCATCGCTTCGTCGGAGATGCTGTTCAGCGGCTTGCCCAATGATGCCCCAAACTCGTTGATGAACTTGTGCACCAGCAGGGGCACGTCCTCCTTGCGGTGCCTCAGCGGCGGGAGCCAGATCACCGTCTGCTCCAGCATCCGGTGGAGGTCGGCCCGGAATTGCCGGTCTTCCACGGCGGGGCCGAGCTCCTCGGTGGACGTAGCGATCAGCTTGCACCTGAATTCCAACTCGTCGCCGGAATCGAGCGTGAGCCGCCCGGTCTGGCAGGCGTGCACGATCCGCGATTGCGCCACCAGCGGGAGCGCTCCCACCTGCTGAATGAACAGCGTGCCCGCCGTGCAGCTCCGCATCAGCGGCTGCAGCTCTTTCTCCACCTGCCGGCCAAACAGCATCTCCTCGATGAGTGTGCCCGACAGGTAGAAGCAATCCAGCTCGACGAGTGCGGACGCCGCCCTGGCACTGGCCGCGTGTACAGCGGCGGCAAACCTCTCCTTCTCCGTTCCCTGCTCCCCGATGATCAACATGTGGCTGCCGAGCAGCGCGGCCTGCTGGGCCAGCCGCTTCGCTGCCTGGACGTGCTCGTTCTTGCTGACGATTCCGTCAAACGAACCGCTTATCGCTTCTATTTCGGAAAGCACCGGGATTTCCTCCCATCGTCTTGAGGTTTGTGGCTGTCTGAGAGCAACCGGAAGCAAGTGCCCCCGTCACCAATCTCAATAGCATTTTCGGCTACAGGACGCGTATGGTGTAGAATGTTAAAGTGCACAAATCACGGCTGAAGTGTAGGTTTTCAGAGCTATGGTGTGTCGGCAAAGGCGGCGTAGGGTGCTCGGCGCATTGGCGGTGTGGCGAAGGCCGGTCGGATACAAGCCCTACTTGCGGAAGAAGATGCCGTTTTGCCGGAGGTGCTCGATCATCTTCTTGCTTATGATCCGGCTCTTCACGGTGGCAAGCGTGGGCGAGAGCCGGCGGATGATCTGGCCCTTCATCGCGGGGTCTTCCATGAGGAAATCGAGCGTGGCGGCATCCTTCACTTCCAGCAACACCGCCGGAAACGTGCGCGCGATCTGCACCTTGGCTGCCCAGTCGTTGATCGAGTACTCGATGTTCTGGGGGATTGGCGCGCGGGAATGCTCATTGAGAAGCGCGAGCATGTCGTCCGCCCGAAGCCCGCACAGCACGGCGGCCTCCACCGCCTGCCTGGTGATCTTGAAGTGGTAGGTGGTCTGGTCCACCTTCGTGCAATCGGCGAATATCCCGAGCTTGGCGGCCACTCGCCAATCGGGGCCGTGGCGGAAAACGATCACCTCGAAATCCGGGTTCGCGATCAGGATCTTGCTGTCGACTTCGGGCTGAGGCTCCCGCGTCCTTCCCAGTGCGAGCGCTCCCAGTTCCGTCGGGTTCGCCGCGACCGGCACCAGCAGGCTCCCGTCCTCCTCCGTCCTGAGGTATTCGTCCACCACCCCATAGTGTGCGAGAATATCCAGCCAATCCCTGAACCGGTCGAGGATCGCCTGCTGTTCATAGCAGCCGCGGAAGATCGACGCCGCATCCTCGTGGAGGATGGAGTCCCTGATTGCCGCGAGCATCGTTCGCGAGAAAATCAGGGATTGCGGCGTGGGCGACTCCAGCGGCAGCTCCTTCACGCTCTCGATGAACCGATTCCAGATGAAGCTGTTGAGCGACGGCATCCCGGCCCGCAGCTCGCCGATGATGCGCCGGAGCTGCTCGTCCGGCTCCAGCCTGAACCACGTTTCCTGCTCGTCCGTGGGGATGATCTCCTCATCCTGCTCCCGCGTGAGGCCAAGCTGCTGCAGCAGATACAGGTACGCTTCGACGACGGATTCGACCGACCAGGCGATCTCGTTCGGCCCGATTGCGGACGACAGTTTCCTGACGGAGCTCTTGTAGACGCCGCCGCCCATCTTCGTGCGGATGCCGTCGACCGCCAGCCGCTGGAGGATGGAGTTCAGCTCCATCACGGCCGCCGGCCCGCGGCTGTGGACGACGTCGTAGTCGGTGACGGGCTCGGAAGGCTCGTCCAGCAATGAGTCGGTCAGCTCGGTGAATACAATGATGCTTGACCGCTCCAGGAACGGGACGGGAAGCTCGCTGACCGTTCCGATCAGCGCCGCTTCGAGGGGTTCCCGGGCTTGCTTGCCGGTGTATCCCTTCAGTTCGAGCTGCTGAAAGCCGCCGGACATCGTGATGGCGTGGGTTACCGCGTCGCGCAGCGGGGCGGGCAGGGTCCCTATCCGCGCCTTGATTCGCTCCGGCTGTGTGAGCAAGTGGAGGTCGGTCTGGATTGATCCGTCGCGAGGGGCGCCGGTCAGCACCGGGGCAACAGTCTGCTCGTAGACGTCGGCTGGCAGCGTCTCGAGGTGACGTGCGAGGGAAATGACCTGCGCGGGCAGGCGCACGTCTACGTCAAGTAGGTCGATCAGCAGCTCCCGAAGCTCAAGGGGGATCAGCACCTTCGGCGTGCGCTCGATGAAGGTCGTCCGCCTGAACTGCTCGGCCCGCTCTATGAACCCGGTGTTTTCCAGTGCATCGTAGCACATCGCTTCGGCGGGGGAGAGGTAGTCCTTGCGGGCGGCCTTGATGATGCTACGGAGGACGGCCGGGCAGTGCTCGGGGAGGTTCTGGATGCGCGCCGCGACGGTACGCCGGTCGAGCATCGCCGTGCGGAGCAGGCGGATCAGCTCGAGCTTGGAGTGCCACACGTGTTCGCGGCGAGACCAGAACGTGGAGATTCGCTGCAGGTTGGAGATGCTCCTCGAGTTCAGGAACTCGTCAAGCGTTACGGACTCGCGAGCTCCCGCCGGCTTCTCGGCCTGCCACTCACGGCGATAATTCCTGGAGTTCTTCGATCTTGGCATCGTGAATTTCGTACGAGTATCCCTGCTCAGTGAGGAAGAGTTGGCGTTTGGAGGCGAACTCCTGGTCGCGCGTGTCGCGCGTCACCAGCGAATAGAAATGAGCCATCGTGCCCTCCTGCTTGGGGCGCAGGATTCTGCCCAGCCGCTGCGCCTCCTCCTGCCGGCTGCCGAACGTGCCCGAAACCTGGATCGCTACGTTGGCGTCGGGGAGGTCGACGGCGAAGTTTCCCACCTTCGATACGACCAGCACGTGGATTTCATGGTCGCGGAATTTCCGGTAGAGCTCCTCCCGCTTGCGGTTCTGCGTCGCACCGGTGATGATCGGCGCATCGAACTCCTTCGCAATCTGCTTCACCTGCGAAAGATACTGCCCAATGATCAGCACGAGGTCATCCGGATGATTCTGGATGATCTGTCGGGCCACGTGCATCTTGAGGGGGTTCTCGGACGCGATGCGGAACTTCGCCCGGCCGTCGGCCGTGGCGTATTTCATCCGCAGATCGCGCGGCAGCGGCAAGCGCACTTCCGTGCATACCGCCGTGGCGATCCAGCCCTGCTTCTCGAGCACCTTCCACGGCACGTCGTAGCGCTTCGGGCCGATCAGGGTGAATACGTCGTCTTCCTTGTGATCTTCGCGCACGAGCGTGGCGGTAAGCCCGAGGCGGCGGCATGCCTGGATTTCCGCCGTGATGCGGAAGACCGGCGCCGGCAGCAGGTGAACCTCGTCGTAGATGATCAGGCCCCAGTTGCGCCGGTTGAAGATCTCGAAGTGAGGGAACTCCTCGGTCTTGCGCTTGCGGTAGGTGAGCATCTGGTAGGTGGTGAGCGTAACCTCCTTCGGCTCCTTCTTGGTGGCGCTGTACTCGCCGATCTGGTCGGGCGTCAGGGACGTCTTGTCGAGCAGCTCGCGTGCCCACTGGTTGAGCGCGGTTACGCTGGTGCAGATGATGAGCGTGTTGGTCTGCACAAGTGCCATCGCGGTCATGCCGACGATCGTCTTGCCAGCCCCGCACGGGAGGACGATCACGCCGCTGCCCCCGCGAACGGATCCGCTGGCATAGAAGATTTCGGCCGCCTCCTGCTGGTACTGCCTGAGCGTGAATGGACGACCCGATTGGGCCGTCTGCACCAGGTGCATCGGCAGCGGGTCGCCCTCGACGTAGCCGGCGAGGTCCTCGACCGGGAACCCAATGCGGATCAGGGCCTGCTTCACGTGGCCGCGCATCCGGGCGTTCACTCGGATGGCAGTCTGCCCGCCGTGTTCGGTCAGCTCGATCAAATACTGGCGTGGGGTCTTGCTGTTCCAGATTTCCGTCAGTGCCGCCGGGTCTTCGGATGTCAACAGCATGTCGCCGTCGGACCGGATCAGCTTGACCAGGCCGTACCGGGCGATGTAGGAGATCACCTCCTGGCGGATATTCTGGGGGACCGTGTACTTGCTGAATTGCTCCAGCGTGCGCAGAATATCGTGCGCCGTCAGGCCTGCCGCGGCGGCATTCCACAGGGAGAGCGTGGAAATCCGGTACGTATGTATGTGTTCCGGGCTTTTCTCAAGCTCGGCGAATCGAGCCAACTGATCCCGAGCGTCCTCATAGCGCGGATTGTCCACCTCGAG
>DATKYA010000008.1:0-4484 GCA_035528775.1 Planctomycetota bacterium
GATGTTCACACGGCAGTCCATATCCGCATCGCCGGGGATCGCCCAAGGCGACGGCCAGAAGAACGCCGGACTGTCGGTCTCGTTGTTCACGAGGACCACCTTGTAGTTCACGCCGGCGGCGATGGCGAAGGTCACGCTGTGATCGGTGCCGGTGGCACCTTCGAGCGGCGTGACGTTCGGCGTAGTGCCGGCCATCGAGACCGGCCCGAACTTCATGCCGCCTTCGGCCGGGATGTCAGTCGTCCAGGTGGCCGTCGCGGTGCCGTCTACGTTGTCGGCCACGGTGCGGCTGAGCACCTGCGGTACGGCCGTGCTGAACAGAATCTCGGCGGTTCCGCCCGCGATCGCATCGGTGTCGTCGATCACCCACGCGTACAGCGTCACTGTGCCCTCACCGCCCGCGATGGTGTAGGTGGCCGGGGCTTCCGTCAGCCATGTGTCCGGTGGGAGGTCCGTCTCCGTGATTTGCCAGCCCACGATGTTCGCCTCAGGCGGATCCGTCGTGATCGACACGTCCACGGTGGCGGAGTTGGTGAACACGGCGCTGCCGGTGGATTGATCGGCGACAGTGAAAGCCGTCACGCACAGGGGCGGAACGGCCGGGCCGATGGTGAAGGTGTATTCCGTGCTGGTGGCGGTATCGGTATACGTCCACACGCCATCGCTCACCGACCAGTCGTCGTTGATCAGGAACGCGTGGTTGAAGCCCATCCACTGCCCGGCCACGCAGTTGATGTACATGGCGTAGGCGCCGGGGTTGAGGTTGATCTCGAGCTCGCCCGACGGTGCGGGATCGGGAATCCACGCTTGCACGTCTCCCACGCCGCTGAGCACCGCGATCTGCCACTGACCGGCGAAGCCGCCCGGATTGCAGGCGTAGGCTTGCGTTGCGATGGTCATCACGCTGCCCTCGGCCGTCACGAACGATGGAGCGTCGTCGGCCAGCGTTATCGTGCCGTCAGGCGCCAATCCGAAGTGGTAACTGAGGCCGGCGCCGCCCATGCCCAGGTTGGGAGCCGCAACCATCGTGATCGTCCTGTTCCCGACGGTGCGGCCGGTGCCGTAGCACTCCCAGAACGCCACCCGCTCGGTCTGTACCGTGAGCGTGCCCGCGAGGAAGCTGAAGGAGTTGTCCACGCCTTCGTCCTTCACGAGGTTCACGTTCTGCGTGTTCTTCGTGATGTCGGCAACGCCCTCAGTGATGGTGATCTCGAGCGTGCCGTAGTCCCAGCCTTCGCCGGCAATGATGTGGGCGCCGTCATCCATCGGGAAGGTCTTGGTGGCGGATTGCCTTCCGCCGGATCCGCTGAACTCGTAGAATCCGCCGGCGCCGTCCGGCCAGTTGAAGGTAACGTCCACGGCCGAGGACGCCAGCGTGATCGTATTCCCGTCGGCGGTCGCCCACTCGGGGGCGTCGACATCCAAGGCGATGATGCCGTCGGTGTCGACCGCGAAGTGGAACGTCGTGCCGGGGTCGACATAGATGGAATGCCAGTCGCTGGGGATCGTCAGCCACGTCTTGTTGCCGGTCACGCGCTCGGTCTGGTTGCATTCCCAATAGCTTGCCCGCTCGCTGATCACTGCGATCTCGGCGTCCTGCCACGTGAAGGTGTTGTCCTCATTGTCCACGAGTCCCACGTTGTCGAGGTTCTTGGAGATCCATGCCACGCCGTCCATCAGGGAGATGTGCAGCGTGTCGTCGTGCCAGTCGCCGCCGCCGATATTGTACTCGCCGGTGACGAAGGGGATGATCTTGCCGTCGTTGTAGACGCGTCCGCCGCTGCCGGTGCATTCCCACCAGCCGCGCAGGCCCGCCGGCCAGAAGAACGACACGTCCACCGCGTCGGTGTCGAACGTCATCACGCTGCCTTCCACCATCACCCACCACGGCGCGTCTGCGTTCGGCGTGATAGTGCCTGCGGCATCCACGCCGAACCGGAATGAGGGCCGATTGTCGGGCGGCAGCCAGCCAATTGACTCCTCGTACACTGGATGATTGGGGGCGACGGCGACCACAAACGTCATGCTGCCGGTAACGCGCCCGGTGCCTTCGACTTCCCAGAAGGTGGTTCGCAGGCTATCGATGGTAACGCTGACGCCGGTGAAGGTGACCGTCTTTGTGGCATCATCTGCCGTCACGCCCACATTCTGCGTGTTCAGGCTGATGCTGAGCACACCGGCCTGGAGCTCGATGTGCAAGGTGTCGTAATCCCAGCCGGCGCCCTGCACGATGTACTCCATATCGTCGTCGAGGCTGATGGTCTGATCAATGGTTGCCCGGCCGCCCGAGCCCGTCATCTCGTAGTAGCCCACGCAGTCGTCCGGCCAGTCGATGTTCACGTCCACCTTCACGGATGAGAGGGTAATCGTGTTGCCGGAGAACTGTGCGAAAGCCGGCGCGTCCGTGCCGGGCGAAACCGTGCCGTCCGCCGCCAGCCCGAAGCGCCACGGCCCGTCGCAGTAGATGTAATGATTCGGGCCGACGATCATCGAAATGTCGCTCTTGCTGGCATCCTGACGGTCGCCGCTTCCCTCGATTTGCCAGAACGTGGAGCGCTGCCAGACCACGTTGAACGTCGCTGCCAGACCACGTTGAACGTCGCTGCCACCCAAGTGAACGTGTTGTCTTCGTTGTCCACGATTCCCACGTTGTCAGTGTTCTCCAGAATGCTGGCGACGCCGTCCGCGATCTGGATCTTCAGACTGGTTCCCCAGCCATCGCCATAGATCGTGTAGGTGGTATTGTCGGTGAATTCGACGGTCTTGCCGGCATTGTAGACACGCCCGCCGGTAATGCCAGAAATCTCCCAGAATCCCCACGCCCCATCGGGCCAGTTGAACGTCACACTGACGGCCTCGGCCGTCGACGGCATGGCCATCGTGGCCACTGCCAGAAGAATCGCAATCCCGATCAAACGCTTCATACCATTCTCCTTACGTTACATGCCCAAGAGCAACCCGCCACACGGCGCAGCGGGCAACCATGGCCGAAGACTGCTCGGCCGAAGACCGCTTCCGCTTCCGGTTATCACCCCCTTTCGAGCGGCGCAGAATGAAGCGGGGCATCCTGCATCCACAATCCATAGCTCACCATTTCGATCACGATGTCTCACCTGGGATGAGGTTTCCCTGGACGTAATGCACTTCCGGTGGTCCGTCGTAGCCGTCGATGCGGCGGAGGAGCAATTCGGCGGCCAGTTGCGCCTGCTCCTCGCGATGATGGTCGAGCGTCGTCAGGGCTATTGGGAGGATGCCCTGGACCGAGCAACTGCCGCCCGACGCCACGGCAACGTCGCCCGGGACGTTCACCCCGGCTGCCGTCAGTGCCCGGATGGCGCCGACCGCCGGGTAATCGTGGCAGCAGACCAGTGTGCGGAACGGCACGCCCCCTGCGATCAGCTTCTCCACCGCGAGCTGCGCGTCGATGTACGGGTCCGGCAGCCCCGTGAAACCGTGAACGGATTCCACCAGGTAGACGCGCTCGTCGGGAAGCGTTTGCCCGGCCGACGCAAGCTCAAACCGCAGGGCCGACAGGAGCTGCGTGGCGAACATGTCGCACCGGTAGATCAGCATCGCGAACTCGCGGCAGCCGCGCACCATCAAGTGCCGGGCAAGCTTGCGGGCTGCCGTCCGCGAATCTTGGCACACGCGGTCGCACACCAGCCCGTCCGGCGCCTGCCCGATCACCGCCACCGGGATCCCCGCCTCGGCAAGGATGCCCGGGTCGATCGGGCACAGGTCGCTCGGCAAGTGCGAGTAGAGGATGATTCCCGCCGGCCGCTGGTTCACCGCCTGCTCGAGGATTGCCTGGTAGCGCGACTGGTCGTTGGCCGAGGAATACGTGGCGACCGAATACTGCTGGTGGTCCAGCGCCTGCGAGAAGCTGGCGAGGTAGAGATTGGTGTCGCCGCTGAGTGCCTGCGTGATGAACGCGATCTGGCGCGTCAGCGGCCCCGAGGGCGAGCGATAGGCCACGAAGTACCCGCGCTGGGGGTGGCATTCCACCATGCCCTGCCGCTGCAGCAGGTCGAGCCCCTTCACCACCGTGCCCATGCTCAGGTTGTGCTCGCTCATCAGGCTGCGGATGGATGGCACCGGCTGCCCGGGAGCGAATGCACCCGATTCGATCTGGCGGGCGACCTTCGCCGCCAGAAGCTCGTACTTCGGCATGCCGCGAATGCTGGAGTCCACGGTCGATTCCTTTCCGTACGCTGCAGTGTGCTGTGTGCGGTAGCTAATTATACACTGTATCATGGCGAAAGTCAAATCGACGAGCCGGATTTCTTATGATTTTTTTCCGAAATCCATTCCTGTACGGCACGATTTCCAGTCTGAATGAACCCATTTCGGGAAACATGCCGTGCTTTTTTCTTGCTGCTGATGTGATACAGTGTTATAATTGTCCCCCGCCACCCGGCAATACCTCCCGAGGAGAATACCAATGAGACTGTACCGGCCGATCGTCTGCGTCGTGATTCTCGCTG
>DATKYA010000009.1:0-3682 GCA_035528775.1 Planctomycetota bacterium
GATCATCGACAAGGACGGGGACGGCGAGAGCGACGTCCGCAAGTATGGCACCAACTTGATCTTCAAGGCCGAGAAGATCGGCGATGCGCGCGACTTCCAGACCATCACCATAACCGACGTGTACCCGAGGGCCGCCACCGAGTCAGTCTTCGCGCATCCCCTCATCGTCGCCGTGTGGATTCGGCCCGATAATCCGTTCCTCGGCAGCCGCGCCGGGAAGTCGGGAGGAACCACCCCGTTCTTCCGCAACCCGGAGTGCGGCTATTTTGCCGTCGCCTGCGCCCGCATCGGCGTCTACAGCGGATGGGAAGACCAAGCCCGCACGATTGCCGACGATTCATCCTACCGGTTCACCTTCGACGACGCGATCGATGACTACGACTTCGCCGCGGCCGACGGATACGACGTCCGCGCCAAGCGCCGCGAAGCATGGCTCACCTCCTATCACAACCTCTACGAGCCGGTCTGGACCGCCCGCCTCTGGTGGCTCGCCGAAGGCATGAAGAGCACCGATTTCCAGATCGCCTACCGCCAGGACGAGCTCGGTCAGGAAGATGAGATTTGCAGGAACTTCGTCTGGCGCGTGCTCCAGAACGACGTGCACCACGATCGGTTCTACGAAAGCCAGCAGCACCCGACGATCTGGCACGACCCGCACGTGAAGGACGCCCGCTACCTGCGCGACCCCGACCACGTGCCCCAGGCGAGCTTCGCGTTCAGGCACAACTTCCAGAAAATGAAGGGCGGCGTGTTCCAGGTTGACCTGACCACCAAGGCCGACGATCTCGAAAACGCCATTCAGCACTGAGGTGCGCTATGATTCGATCAAGACGCAATCGCGGCAACGCACTCGCCGAGCTCGTGATCCTCGTGCCGATCTACGTGCTGGTGATCCTCGGCCTGCTGTACATCGGCGACCTCACGGGCATCCGCATGAACCTGCAGCCGACGGCCGAGCAGGCCGCCGCCATGCCGGCCACCACCGAATCCGAGCTCGAGCAGCAGTCGTTCGTACCCTACAACCATGCCGGCAACCTGACGCTCACGCGCGACACGATCGCCCTCTCGCCCACGCCCGGGCTTGTGCCCGAACTGATCGATCAGATGGTCATGCCCGACAGCAAGCCCGAGGCATCCGTGTCGTGGGAGTTCGTGAACGGCCGGCTCGTCCCGGTGCTCCACACGGGAACCGACACGCAGAACTCCGAGCTCAAGCCCGAGCACCTGACGGACGACGAGCCGGCGTTGATCGAAGATACGTTGCTGGGCGAGGGCCGCGGCAATCCGTTCGCGGGATTCGCCGCCCAAGTCTCCGCCATGCTCGAATACGAATACGAACCCGGCTACATCCGGGTGGGGCCGGTCGACCTCGAGGGTCAGACGGTAGGCTCGCGGCACACGTCGCTGGTTCGCGGCTCGATGCAGCGCGACCTCGATCCGAAGGCGTCCACCGGGCTGTCCACCGACAAGCTCATCCGCCGGATGCCCGAAGCCGAGAGCTTCCCGGGCTTCGACGATTACGACGAATCGCTGTGGTTGCCGGACCTGAAGAAGGCAGACCCCGTTCAGCCGGTTCCGTGAAGAGGGCATACCCATGATCAGAAAAGTCATGCTCATAACGCTGGCGTGCTCGATCCTGCTCGCGTACGGTGTGATGCAGACTCGCCTGGGCGCCCAGAGCGGGGGGCTCTTCGGGCGCAACTTCAGCCCGGCCAACGTCGACGTAGGCGTGCAGCCCCCGGCTGGCAGCAAGTTCATCAGGTCATACGAATCGAGCGTGAACGGCACGCCCACGCGTTTCGCCCACTACGTGAGCGCCACCCCGGCCGAGCCGCTGGTGGGCAGATTCCTCGAGCAGCACCCCGGCGCGAAGAAGGCACCGCTTCCCAACATCATCCGCGGCGGCGGCTGCACGGCGGCCGCCTACACCGACAGCTCGCAGGTCGTCAGCGTGATCGCGTTCGACACGCCCAACGGCTGCAACTTCTTCCTCGGCCGCACTCCCCTGGTGCCGGCACACAAGACGCGCGCCAACCAGGACGTCCCCGGCGTCGATGCCCCCGGCGTGCCCCGCCCGCTCAACTCCATCCGGATGATGAGCGCGCAGGACATCGGCGGCATCCCGTCAGTCCTCGCGTTCTACGAGGGCTGGGGGAACGTTGAAGACAACATCGACCACTTCCGCGACCAGATGGCACGCGAAGGCTGGAAGCAGAACGACGTGCACGAAACATTCATCAACGAGGAAATGGAAGGCAATACGCTCGTCTACACCAGGGGCACCAGCTACTGCCTGGTTCACCTGGGACAGGACGCCCGCAGCGGCAAGGTCCACACGGCCATCATGTACCGGGAGAAGGAATGGCTGCCGCGGCAGTGAGCGGGCTCTGGGCTTTGGGCACGGAAATGCAGTAAGCCCACTGAGTCCACTATGTCCACTATGTCCATTAGGACCACCAAGTCTTCGTGGCTTTGTTTCTGTTGTTCTGGATTCTGAGCTTCAATCTGGAGATACTCGTTGAAAACCAAGGTAGCTTTCGCGGCCGCGCTGATTCTCGGAATAGCCGCGGTATTCGGCATGCAGCACATCCTCGACACCTACCGTAAGGATGTCGTCTCCCGGCAGGTGAATATGGTGTTTGCCGACACGCCACTCAAGGCCGGCGATGTGATCGTGCAAAACAACGTGAGCATTGCGGAGTGCGTCGGCCGCACCGCCCGCGTGGGCGATATCGACCAGAGCCGCCTGCAGGAGATTCTCGGCCGCAACCTCGTGCGAAACGTCGCTGCCGGAGACGTTCTGAACGAGGCCGACTTCTACAAGCCCGTCGCCGACATCGATTTCACCAGCGAAGTGCCCCTGAACTACCGGGCCATCACCATCCCGGTCGATCAGGTGGCCGGCGTGGCCGGGCTGATCAAGCCGCGCGACAGGGTCGACGTGATCGGGACCATCGCCGTCATGTCAAGCACTCCCGGCGGCTCCCGGTCGTCGATGGAAACGCTCACCATCCTGGAGAACGTGACCGTGCTCGCGATCGACAACCGCACTGCGGAGCACGCCAACCTCCCCGAGCGGCTTCGTCGCGAAGGCAGATCGACCTACACGTCGGTCACGCTCTCGGTTTCCCCGCAGGAAGCACGGATCATCACCCTCGCCCAGGCGATGTCGCAGGGAATGCTTACGCTGGCTCTGCGCAATCCGGCCGACAACTCCACCGACGTCGACAGGGTCAGCGCGGAGGCACTGTGGGATGCCATCGGCAAGGCTGCCGATCTGCGTCAGCCCAGGAAGCAGACGCCTGATTCCGAAACGAGTACACTCGGCCAGTAGGTTGCGGAGCAAGTCGTGCCCATCCTGAAAGTCATCGACAAACGCTTTCACCGCGCGAAAGACGTCGACCTGAACGTGTCGCCGTTCACCATCGGCAAGCGGCCCGACAACTGCCTGGTCCTCCAGCGGTTCAACGTGTCGCGGCTTCATTGCCGCATCCGCAAGACCAACGGCGGCTACGTGCTGGAAGACTGCAACAGCACCAACGGCACGTTCACCGAGGCGGGCAAGGTGGTGGGCGAGGCGCCCCTGCGCGACGGCACGCAGATCACGATCGGCGACTTCACGCTCATCTTCACGGAGGCGCCGTCATCGAGCGAGAAGCCGGCGGAGCCCGCGTTCGACCGG
>DATKYA010000010.1:0-3980 GCA_035528775.1 Planctomycetota bacterium
AGATCGAATGCGTTGCCGGTGTAGACGCTGATCTTCTCGTCACGCGGTGTGTGGTCAACCATGCTTTCGCCGATGAACTCGAGTTGGCCGGCGTCGCCCCGGCGGTAGAACCGCATCCTGCCCTTGGGCAGGGGGAGGCCCAGGCCATTCGCCTCCGCGTTCTCGAACTCACGCATCACCCACACCTTGGGGTTGCATTGCGTGCCGTAGTCCGATTGCCGCCTGAGGTCCTTCATCGACCAACTACGGTAGCGCTGCCAGTCGATCTTCATCCCATCGTAGACGTAGAACCGGCTGGCCGTCACGTTCGCCGCGCGGACGAACTCGACCTGCTTGGTCTCGCGGTCCCGCAGCGTGGTCGGCCGCTGCAGCGTGTACAGGTGCAACTCATCGAACGTCCTCTCGCTCACCGGCGGCTCAGGCATCGCCCCTCCCATCGATCCCATGCCGGCCTCCCACATCCAGCCGGCTTCCTCGGGCTGGATCTTGTTCACGTCGCCTGCCATCAGCTTGATCCGCGCGTTCTCGAAGGCCCGGCCGCTCTGGTTGTCCATCGTCACCCAGCCGATGACGTCCACCACGTCGCCCTGCTCGGGCGCCACCACGTTGTAGTCTGCCTCCCAGCTCATGCCGCCGGTCACGTAGCAGAGCTCGGCGTCGAGCTTGCCGGGCTTGTCGGCCGCGATCAGCCAGTCCATCGTCGGCTTGAGGATGGTGTCGTCCCCGAGCGCGGGGAAGATGGGCACGCCGGGGAGGCCGAACCGGAGCTTGCCTTCCATCTCGATGATCGGCTGGTTGCCGCCGCCGCTGGAATAGGAGTATTGCGTCTGGCGGTACTGCTGGCCATAGCGCCGCAGGCCCGCCTGGTGCGGCACGTAGCCGCTGCGGACGATCTTCCCGCGCACGATCTCCTGCTTCTCGCCGCGCGTCACCTGGAAGTTGATCATCTTGCCCTCATACAGGTTCAGCAGCAGCTCCTGGGAGATCGGGTCGGATCGGTAGTTCTGCTCGAGAATCTGCAGCGCCTGCACGCCCGCCGGATCGCGCAGCATCACCGAGTCCGGCTCAACGTGGGCGGTCATGTCGTTGAACGACACGCGGTTCACCCCCTGCTTCAGGTCCAGCGGCACCGAGTCGCGCACCACGGCGAAGTCCTGGTTGTAGATCGTCAGGGCAGGCTCGGCGGCGAACGCACCGGCGGCCAGCACGGCGGCCGCCACGACGATTGCCCGCATCAACGTCCTGTTCATCATGTAGCACTCCTTGAATGGGGCTTTGGGCTTCGGACTTTGGGCTTGGCCCTGGCAATGATCCTCTTGCCCGTCCACTTGGTCCACTTGGTCCACTTCTGCCATGAAGCCGCCCACACTCATGTAGACGGAAAAACCCGGCGGGAGTTCCGCAAAAACATCCGTGCATCGGCGCCTCCAACTCCCGCGCTGCTCGCGGGCACGAAGATCGGCACCAATGACTGAAAATCCGACGTTTTCCGGTTTTTTCAGGGCGACATTCCGATAAACGCTTGACTGCTGGCCGCTCTTTCGAATTCCGGCCATCGGCTTTCCCCCGAATCGCCCCATATTTGGGATTTTTCTTGACATTTGCGGCGGATGCGCTAAACTCAAGTGCATGGAAAGCCCGCCATTGCGAATGGATGCGCACGTTCGGTGTTCTCGTATCATCAATATATTGTCTCTCGTTTACGCAGCATCCATACGCAACGCTTGTGATTCATCTGAATGCCGCCGCATCCCGGTTGTTCATACGGAGATTGCGGGGACTGGTCGATTATCATATATGGCGGATGGGGAATGGATTGATCGCGTTTATGGCCGATGATTCTACAGACGTTGGCCCTCAGCGATGGCGAACTCCGGATTCCTTACCACCGACCAGCCAGATGAATGAGGCCGGCGCCTCTCCGGCCGTGCCGGGCCGCTGCCGATTCGAGATATCAAGCACCGCTTCCGTGAAACGTTCTTGCCGTCAAATGCAGTGAAGCAAACAGGATAGTCGACGGAGGATAAACCGAGAATGGGGCCCCAGGAATCAAAGATCTGTGCGATGCTCAAGTCCGGCGACCCCGAACTGCAGTGTTCGGCGGCGCGGGTACTTGGTGAGCTGAAGCCCAAGGACCCCACCGTGATCCGCGCGCTCGGCAGCGTGCTGGAGGACGGGTTGGAGTCGGTGCGGCTCTACGCGCTGGGCGCCCTGAGGAATATCGGCAGCAAGTCGGCCCTGAGGTATGTCATTCCGAGGCTGTCGGCCGACGAGATCGAGCGGCGAGCGGCGGCGTCGGCCGTTGCCGCCGTCGGCAATGCCGCACTGCCCGACCTCAAGCGCGAGCTGCCCGGCCTCACGCCCGCCGGACGCCAGGCAGCGGCCGATATCATCATGTCCATTGGCACCGAAGCCGCGTTCGACGTCCTGCTCGATGCCCTCGCGCTCGGCGATTTCGACCTCTGCCGGCACATCTCCGACCTCTTCCGCGACCGGATCGCCACCTTCAGCAAGGCGCGGCAGGACGCGATCTTCCGGAAGGTCGTGCGGTTCCTGGGGCAGAAGGACGTCCTGGCCAGCGAAGTGGCCACCATTGCCGGCCTGCGAATCCTCGGCTACCTGAAGCACGACAAGTCGCTCGATATGCTCGTGCCGTACCTCAGCGACGATAAGCCGCCTGCGATCCGGCGCCACGCCCTGCTCGCGGTGAGCGCACTGCTCCCCGTGCGCAGGCCCAAGCCCGAATTCGTCGACGCTCTCCTCAGGCTGCTGTCCGACCGCACGCATCCGGACATCATGGAATCCTCGCTGCGCATCCTCAACGGGATCACCATCCCGGCGTCGTTGTCCGACGAGATGATCAAGCTCCTCTACAACCGCCACAGCGCCGTCCGCAAGCTGTCGGTGCGGGCACTCGAAAGCTTCGGCACCATCAAGGCCACGCGGGCACTGCTGGAATGCCTCAACCGCGCCGACTGGGAGCTCACCTCGGATACCATGTCGGCCCTGCGCAAGATCAAGCACACTCCCGAAGTGATCTTCGCCGAGGTGGAGAAGACCGAAGACAGGGAGCGCGCCCGCCGCCTCGCAAACGTCCTGCGCGGCGGAAAGTTCGAGGTTCCCGCCACCATCCTCAACGGCCTCGGCAAGAAGCTCCTCACGGCGATCGAGGAAGACAGCGACAAGCTCGACATCTACTTCGCCCTGATGTCGAGCCTGAGCGACGAGCACCTCATCAGCACGCTGGTGAGCCGCGCGGATGACCTCAAGAAGGCCGGGAGGTACCAGGAAGCGGAGCGCCACCTGCGGATGCTCACCCAGCTCGGTCCGCCCCCGCCCGAGGTGAAGTTCCAGCTCGGCGTCGTGCGGCTCAAGCTCAGCAAGAAGACCCTCGCCGCGGTCGACCGCGCGGCCGACCCCGCCCTCGCCCTGATCGCGTCGCTGATCCGCATCCCCGATTTCGACCTCCTCAAGCGCCTGCAGGACGAGCACACAGTGCTCGGCCCCCACGACTACCTCTACGTGGGCTACCACTTCCGCGGCAGCGAAGGAGAGGAGAAGGAATTCGGCACGAAAGTCCTCAAATACCTCATCTCCATCGCCCCCAAATCCAACGAAGCCAAGAAGGCGAGAGAACGGCTGAAAGGCTGAAAGGGTGAGGGGAAGGCTTGGGGCTATGGGCTTTGGGCATCAGGCTTGGGGCCGAATCGGCATGTCACAAGTCCACTTGGTCCACTACGTCCACTTGGTCCACTACGTCCACTTGGTCCACTTACCCGGAACTGGGACAGTCACCATGTTCTTTTCCATTTTCCCGTCTGGAAAACAACTGCGGGAAACCTGGTGACTGTCCCGAATGGCGTGAAATTAAGCATCTGTCTGTTCTTCGTCCCGAAGGGACGGCTGAATGTAGCCCAGCGTTTCAACGCTGGGAACGCAGTTCGGCAGCGGGGCCGCAAGTCCCGTAGGGACGACCGAAA
>DATKYA010000011.1:0-3304 GCA_035528775.1 Planctomycetota bacterium
AGGCGAAGCGTCCCGACAAGCTCCGAAATCCGTGCGATGCCGTTCTGCTGCAGGTAGCTTTCGATCCCGCTCAGGATGCTGCGGCAGACTGATGGATCCCAGAACAATGCCGTGCCGACCGAGAACGCCGAAGCACCGGCTATGATGAATTCGAGGGCGTCGTTGGCCGAGGCGATGCCTCCCATGCCGATCAGCGGCACGCCCTTCTTCCGAGCCACCTGGTAGACCTGGTGGACCATCCAGATGGCCACCGGCTTGATGGCAGGCCCCGACAGCCCGCCGGTATTGCCGCCGAGCACCGGCCGCCGCGTCTTCGTGTCGATCACCATGCCTTTCACCGTGTTGATCAGCGACAACGCATCGGCACCGGCCTCGATGCAGGCTTCGGCAATGGTCGTGATCCTGCCGACGTTCGGCGTCAGCTTGGCGATCAGCGGCTTCGACCACACCTCGCGGACCGCTCCGATCACGTCGGCGGCGGCTGCCGGATCGGTGCCGAACTCCGCCCCCCCGTGATGCACGTTCGGGCACGAGATGTTCACCTCGATCGCCGAAAGCTCGGGGGCGTCGCTCAGCCGCCGGGCAACCTCGCGATACTCCTCGATCGTGCTGCCGGCGATGTTGGCGATGAACCTTGTGTCAAACCGCCGCAGCCGGGGCAGGATTTCGCGAACCAGCGCGTCGACGCCCGGATTGTGCAGGCCGATGGAGTTGAGCATCCCGGACGCGCTTTCGGCCACGCGCGGCGGCTTGTTACCCTCGCGAGGCTCCAGTGTGGTGCCCTTCAGCACGATCGCGCCGAGCTGCTCGTTCTCGAAGCCCGCAACGTTGATGTATTCCTCGCCGAAGCCGAACGTGCCCGACGCCGCGATCATCGGGTTCTTCAGCTCCAAGCCGGCAAGGTTCACCGCCAGGTCGGGCTTGCTTACTCTCGTTGAGTCCATCCAACGTCCTCCGCCCGGAAGACCGGGCCGTCAACGCATACGCGTTCATACTTGTAGTCGCCGGATTGCTGCCTGATCTTGCAGACGCACGCCATGCAGGCACCCAGCCCGCAGCCCATTCGCTCCTCGAGCAGCACCTGGCACGGGATGCCCGCCTGCCGGGCCAGCTCCGCCACTCTCGCCTGCATCGCCCAGGGGCCGCAGGAGAAAATCTCGCGGGTCTCGTCCGGCTTCACCGGCTCCTTCGCCAGGTACTGCGACAGCAGGTCGACCGACGTGCCGCGGTAGCAGCCCTTGCGCGGCTCGATTGTGGCGATGCGAACGACGGCCCCGAGCGCCACGTACTCGTCGGCCACGGCCGTCACGTCCTTGTCCACGAAATGCACGACCTCGTCGGAATCCGAGATGGTCATCGGGATGTCGTGCCCGGTGCCGATCAGGACGACCAGCCGCGAGCCTGTTCGGTGCAGCCGCTCGGCGAGCAGATACAGCGGGGCCACGCCCGTGCCGCCTGCCACGAGGATCGCGGTCCGCGGCGGGCACGACAGGTCGAACGGCCTGCCGATCGGACCCAGCACGTCGAGCTTCGTGCCGCGAGCCGCCTCCGCAAGCAGCCTTGTGCCGCGGCCCACCGTCTTGAACAGGATCTCCACCGATCCCGATTCGCCCACCCGGTGCACCCCGAACGGCCGGGCCAGCAGGAACGGCGGCGTCGCCGGGTGATGCGTCCGGTGGTGCTCGATCAGGTCCTTGTAGGAGTCGAACACCGCCGCCTCGCTGATCGTGCCCGGATAGCGCACGTTCACAAACTGCCCCGGCTGAGCGGATACGGCGATGGCGGGAGCAACAAACCGCAACCGGCAATGCTCGCCTTCCAGCCTCGCCACGTCGAGCACGTCGCAGGCGACATGGTGAATCTGATTTCGTTCGGCCGTTTTCAATCGTGCCTCGGATTCGAGAAGTCAAGAAGATGGAAATTCAGGAAGACGAGATAGTCTCTTTCCATACAAATTGAACACAAACCGTGCACAATTCTGATTAATGGGCTTCAGGCTGCAGGCTACAGGCTTCAGGGTCCGCGACATGACGATGATTGGGCGACCCTGCAGCCTGAAGCCTGTGTTTGGTTGCGGCTTGGCCGCGTTGGGAATCCGGAAGACAAGAAGCTGGGATCATGTTCAGGTATTTCCGGCTTCTTGACTTCTCAGCTTCCTATCTTCTTGACTTCTTAACGCGCCTGCACGGCGTCCCCGATGATCTCATACATCTCGGGACGCCGATCTCTGAACAGATCGTTGAACTGACCGAGCGACTTGTTGCGAGCCTCGGAAGGATCGATCTCGACCACCTGGACGGATTCGGTGGCGGCCGGAGCTTCGGCCAGCACGCGGCCCCACGGGCTGATGATCCTGCTGCGGCCGGTGAACGTCTGCTGCTTGCCGCCGCGCCGCTCGATCCCGTAGCGGTTCGCAGTGACGGCAAACACGCGGTTCTCGATGCAGCGCGTGACCATCGCGTCCTGGCAGTACGGCAGCACAAGGTTCGCCGGGTGGCAGATGATGTCTGCCCCTTTCAACGCCAGCGTGCGGCACGATTCCGGGAAAATCCAGTCGTAGCAGTTCATCATCCCGATGCGCGCCTGGCCGATGTCATACACGTTGAACCCGGTGTCGCCGCGGGTGAACCACAGCTTTTCCTCGTGGAACAGGTGGGTCTTGCGGTAGACGTCGACTCCGCCGTTAGGCCGCACGAGGATGCACGAGTTGTAGATTCCACCGTCGGCGCGTTCCGCGAGGCCGGCAACGAGGTGCAGGTTGAGCCGGGCGGCCAGCCGCTTCCAGAATTCAACGGTCGGGCCGCCGTCGACCGGCTCCGCGAGGCTTTCGGCTTCCTCCCTCGAGGTGAACACGTAGCCGGTGGTGGCCAGCTCGGGGAGGACGGCGAGGTCGGCCCACGCCGCCGCGAGCAGGTCCGCCGCCTTGCCGCGGTTCCAGTCGCGGTCGCCGAACCTCACATCATATTGTACGAATGCGATTCGCATCGCTGGATCCTCATTGGGACAGTTGCGGCTCACTCATCACTTCCGTATTCCGATTTCCGAATCCCGGGATCCTTCCGCGGCGGCCGCCTGTTGATCGGTTTGCCCTTGACCCGAAGCCACGAAGACATGAAACAAGAGGAAGAGATGAAAGGACGACGGGATGATGGGGTGATGGGAAAGAAGCCGGTCAAGCCTCTCTTCATCCCTTCATCTCTTCATCGCCTCGGCCCTCTTCTTTGTGCTTCTTCGTGTCTTCGTGACTTCGTGTCGAAAAAACGCTGCAAGCCCGCAGCCTGTTCAGCGATCAAAGCCCGTCGAA
>DATKYA010000012.1:0-10234 GCA_035528775.1 Planctomycetota bacterium
GTCGCCCGCACTCCGTGGGATTCCGAGATGCGCTACCTTGATCTTCTGGAGAATGCCGCTGATGCCTTCGTCGTCAGCGATCTTGACGGCAGGATCCTGGACGTCAACCAGCAGGCGTGCGCGAGCACCGGCTACACGCGCGACGAGCTGCTGGCGATGTTCGTGTGGGACATTGAGGCGAGCCACAGGAAGGCCGAGATGATGGCGGCGTGGCCGCAGCTCGAGCCGGGGCGGCATCTCACGTGTGAAGGCACGCACCGGCGCAAGGACGGCAGCCTGTTTCCGGTGGAGATTCGCCTGACGCCGCTCGATAGGGAGGGGCGGCGCTGCATTCTTACGCTCGCGCGCGACGCAACCGACCGCCGCAAAGCCGAGCTGGCCCTGCGCGAGAGCCAATCGCAGCTCCAGCAGATCTACGACCTCTCCCCCGTGATGATGCATTCCATCGACGAGCAGGGCAGGATCGTGAAGGTGAACAGGAAGTGGCTGGAGGTGACGGGCTACACGCGGGAGGAAGTGATCGGGCGCAAGGCCGACTTCCTGATGACCCCGGAGTCGGCACGCCGGGCTTTCGCCGAAGTCATCCCCAAGTTCTGGCGGGAGGGGTCGGCCAGGGACGTTCCCTACCAATACGTGAAGAAGGACGGCACGATCATCGACGTGCTGCTGGACTGCCAGGCCGTCACCGACTCCTCGGGCAGGAGGGTCAGCGTGTCGGTGGTACGCGACGTGACCGAGCGCAAGCGCGCGCTAGAGGCCCTGCGCGACAGCGAGGCTCGATACCGCGCGATCGTTGAGGACCAGACCGAGCTGATCTGCCGCTTCATGCCCGACGGCACGCTTACCTTCGTGAACGACGCCTACTGCCGCTACTTCTCGAGGCGGCGGGAGAATCTGATCGGGCACAAGTTCATGCCGCTCATCCCCCAGGAAGAGCACGAGTTGTTCGCCCGCCACCTGGCATCCTTCTCGCCGGATAGATCGGTGGCCGTGATCGAGCACCGCGTGATCCTTGGCGACGGCTCCATTCGCTGGCAGCAGTGGACGGACCGGGCGATGTTCGACGAGGCCGGCGCCATCATCGAATTCCAGTCGGTCGGCCGCGACATCACGGCCCGCAAGGAAGCCGAGGACGCCCTGCGCCGGGCTCACGAGCAGCTCGAGGAGCGCGTGCGCGAGCGGACCGCCGAGCTGTCCCGGGCCAACGCCGTCCTTGCCGATGAGATACTCCAACGCGAACGGGCACAGGAATTGCTCCGCACGAGCGAGGAAAAGTACCGCAACCTCATCGAGCACCTCCAAGACGTAGTCTGGGAGGTCGACACGAGCTTCGTCTTCACCTACGTCAGCTCGAATGCCCGCGAAGTGCTGGGCTACCGCCCGGAGGAAATCGTGGGCACTCCGGCATTCAAGTACGTGAGCGCAGAGGACATGATGATGAAGCTGGCGGAGCTTTTTGCAAAATCGCTCGACAGCCTCGAGCCGTTCCGGCTCGTCGAGATCGCGATGACGCACAAGGACGGGCGGCAGGTGATGCTCGAATCGAGCGGCGCGCCGATTGTCGGATCCGACGGCCAGATTTCCGGCTTCCGGGGAGTCAGCCGCGACGTGACCGAGCGCAAGCAGATGCAGGAGGCCCTCCGCCAGAGCGAGGAGCGCTACCGGCATATGTTCGAGAGCATGAGCAATGCCGTGGCCGTATACCGGGCAACGGACGACGGCGATGATTTCATCTTCGTCGATCTCAACTCGGCCGCCGAACGGCTCGAGAAGGTCGCGCGGGCCAAGGTGATCGGCAAGCCAGTGACCGACGTCTTCCCCGGCATCAAGCCGTTCGGCCTGTTCGACGTGCTCCAGCGCGTCTGGCGCACCGGGACGCCCGAGCACCATGCACCCCGAATCTACGAAGACCCGCGGATCAAGGGCTGGCGCGAGAATTTTGTCTACAGGCTCGCCTCCGGCGAAGTCGTAGCAATCTACGAGGATGTCACCAAGAACGAGCAGACGCGCGAGGAGAAGGAAGCAACCATCCAGTTGCTCAGCCTCATCAATCTTGCCGGCAGCAGTCATGAGCTGGTCAGCACGCTGGCGCAGTTCCTCAGGAGCTGGTCGGGCTGCGATGCCGTGGGAATCCGCCTGCGGGAGGGCGATGATTTTCCCTACTTCGAGACGACCGGCCTGCCCGGCGAGTTCGTTCAGCTCGAGAGCCGCTTGTGCGAGCTCGACGAGGAGGGGCAGCCGCGGCGAGATGCCGACGGGAATCTCGTGCTCCAATGCCTGTGCGGACGGGTCGTCCGCGGCCTCACCGATCCAACGAAACCGTTCTACACCAGCCACGGCAGCTTCTGGAGCAACAACTTGAGTCGGCTGCTCGGCAAGGTGAGCGGCAACGAGTGGGGCACGCACCTGCGCGGAAGGTGCCCGGCAGCCGGATACGAATCGTTGGCCCTCGTCCCGCTCCGGTGCGGCCAGGAGACCATCGGGCTGGTGCAGTTCAACGGCGCCCGCGAGGGTTGCTTCAGCCCGGACCGGATTTCACTGCTGGAGCGGCTGGCGCACAGCGCGGCGATCGCGATAGAGCAACGCCGTGCGAAGGAAGCGCTGGTCTTCCACCAGCAGCAGCTCCAATCACTGGCCTCGGAGCTTGCCCTCGCCGAGGAGCGCGAACGCCGCCGCATCGCCACCACCCTGCACGACAACATCGGCCAGAACCTGGCGCTCGCCCGCATGAGGCTTGGCGAGCTGCGCAAGCAGGCAGCCGGCGGCCCCCTCGCCCCCCAGATCGAGACGGTGCTCGAGCTGGCCGAGCAGATCATCAGGCAGACCCGGCTGCTCACCGGGCAGCTCAGCCCGCCGATCCTGTACGAGCTCGGGTTTGAGGCCGCCGTCGAATGGCTCGCCGAGCAATTCCAGAAGGAGCACGGCATCGCCTGCACCATGGAAGCCGACAAGCATCAGAAGCCGCTGGACGACAACGTCCGCGTGGTGCTTTTCCAGGCCGTTCGCGAGCTGCTGATGAACGTGGCAAAACACGCCCGGGCACGCACGGCAGAGGTGAGCATCCGCCGGATCGATCAGCAACTGCATGTCACGGTGGAAGACGACGGCATCGGCTTCGACGCCACTCATGCCGCCGCACGCCGGGGGGCGACATCCGGCTTCGGGCTGTTCAGCATCCGCGAGCGGCTGGGCCATCTTGGCGGCCACGTGACCATCGAGCCCCTGCCTCAGCGTGGAACACGCGTGTGCCTGATTGCACCACTTCGAGAAACACAGCAATGACATCCGAGAACACCATCACGATTCTCCTCGCCGACGACCACAAGATCATCCGCGAAGGCCTGCACGCACTGCTGGAGCAGCACAGCGACATCAGGGTGGTGGCGGAAGCCGAGGACGGCCGCAAGGCGGTTGAGCTGGCCGCGAAGGTCAGGCCGGACGTTGCCATCCTCGACATTGGCATGCCGGACCTCAACGGCATCGAGGCCACCCGCCGCATCACCGCCGAAGTACGGGGCATCAAGGTGATCGGCCTGTCGATGCACTCCGACAAGCGCTTCGTCTCGGAGATGTTCCAGGCGGGAGCCTCCGGCTACCTACTGAAGGACTGTGCGTCGGAGGAGCTTGCGAGGGCAATCCGGGCGGTCGTCCAGGGCCAGACCTACATCAGCCCGGGGATCGCCGGGGTGGTCATCGGCGACTACGTGCAGCATCTCGCGGTGCCCGGCGGATCGGCCGGGTCGATCCTGAGCGGCCGCGAGCGCGAAGTGCTGCAGCTCCTCGCCGAGGGAAAGACCACCAAGCAAACGGCCCTGTGCCTGCACGTCAGCATCAAGACGATCGAGACGCACCGCCAGAACATCATGCGCAAGCTGAACGTCTACAGCGTGGCCGAACTCACCAAGTACGCCGTCCGCGAAGGCCTGACGTCGCTGGAATAGGCCCTGCCCCGGGATAACCTGCTCACACACGCCCTCAGGTTCTTGGAATGCCAAAATCGGGCATGTCCCGATTGAACAGCCGGCCCCAAGTAGGTAGAATTGTACTGAGTAAAGCGCGTTTCGAGCATATTCCGGTCGTCTCACCCTGGGAGTGCCCCGGCCGTACACGGGGCACTCCAGCTCCCCCCCGACCATGGCCCCGGTGAGAAGGCGGGCGAGTTTCAACACTCGTCCGCCTTCCGTATTATGCGGCCGGCCTCACCGCCATTTTGACAGGTGCCGCGGATTTCCTGCTGTTCAGGCTGCCAACCTGACAGTGCCCCTGGAAAGCCGCCGAATCGCGCAACTGATTGTGGTACAATGAGTTACGTCGAACACAAGACGGGCTAATCCCATTGGCACACATTTTGCATATACTATCCGCTGCCTGAAGAAAGGAGCACCCGGAAGATGCCAACTTACGAGTACGAATGCTCATCGTGCGGGCATCGATTTGAGCAATTCCAGTCGATCACGGCCAAACCCGTGGAAAAGTGCCCCGAGTGCGGCAAGAGCGTGAAGCGCCTCATTGGCCACGGCGCCGGGATCATCTTCAAAGGCTCCGGCTTCTACCAGACCGATTACCGAAGCAAGGAATACAAGGAGAAGGCCAAGTCGGAAACATCTGCACCGACTCCAAGCTCGCCAACTCCCGAGAAGAAATAGCCGCTCAGGCTAAAGGCTGCAGCCTGTGGCCTGACGCCTGTATCCGCACTGGTTTTCGCGGAATTCACACTGTGGTTCCTGGTATGCCATGATAGGCAGGAGGCAAATCGATGAAGGTGAAACCCCTGGGTGACAGAATCCTTGTGCAGCGCGTCGAAGCGATGGAGCGCACCAAGGGCGGAATCGTTCTGCCCGATACCGCCAAGGAAAAACCCAAAGAAGGCAAAGTGATCGCAGTAGGCCCGGGCAAGGTGCTCGACAGCGGTGAAACCGCCCCCATCGGCATCAAGGCCGGGGATCGCGTCCTCTTCTCGTCCTACGCCGGCACCGAGATCAAGGTGGACGGCGAGGAATACCTGATCATGAAAGAGGACGACATCCTTGCAGTGCTCGAGTAGAGTTTTCTCGCGTTGTTGACCGATAATCCCATTTCCCGGAGGACTGTATGGCAGCGAAACGAATTGCATACGATCACGAGGCACGCGAGGCCCTGCGGCGCGGAGTGAAATTGCTCTCTCACGCAGTGAAGATCACCCTCGGACCCAAGGGCCGCAACGTCATCATCGAGAAGAGCTTCGGCGCACCCACCGTCACCAAGGACGGCGTATCGGTTGCCAAGGAAATCGACCTGAAAGACAACTACGAGAACATGGGCGCCCGGATGGTCCGCGAAGTGGCGTCCAAGACGAGCGACGTCGCCGGCGACGGCACCACCACCGCCACCGTGCTCGCCGAAGCCATCTTCGAAGAAGGCCTCAAGAACGTCACTGCCGGCGCCAATGCAATGGCACTGAAGCGCGGCATCGACAAGGCCGTCGCCGCCGTCATCGAGCAGCTCGACAAGATGTCAATCCCCGTCAAGGGCAAGACCGAGATCGCACAGGTCGCCACCGTTGCCTCCAACAACGACCCCGACATCGGTAGCAAGATCGCCGAAGCCATGGAGAAGGTCGGCAAGGATGGCGTCATTACCGTCGAAGAAGGCAAGAGCTTCGAGACCGCCATCGAGTGGGTCGAGGGCATGCAGTTCGACCGCGGCTACCTCTCGCCCTACTTCATCACGAACACCGAGACGATGGAGTGCGAGCTCGAGGACCCCTACATCCTCATCCACGAGAAGAAGATCAGCAGCGTGAAGGACATGGTGCCCGTGCTCGAGAAGGTCGCCCGAGCCGGCAAGCCGATCCTCATCATCGCCGAAGACATCGAAGGCGAGGCACTCGCCACGCTCGTGGTAAACAAGCTCCGCGGCGTGATCAACTGCTCGGCCGTCAAGGCTCCCGGCTACGGTGACCGCCGCAAGGCAATGCTGGGCGACATCGCCATCCTCACCGGCGGCAAGGCGATCTTCGAGGACCTCGGCATCAAGCTCGAGAGCGTTGAGCTCGGCGACCTCGGCCACGCACGCAAGATCCGCATCGACAAGGAAAACACCACCATCATCCAGGGGGCAGGCGACCCCAAGCAGATCCAGGGCCGCATCAAGCAGATCAGGCACGAGATCGAGACGACCACGTCGGACTACGACCGCGAGAAACTGCAGGAGCGGCTGGCAAAGCTGGCCGGCGGCGTGGCCCAGGTGAACGTCGGCGCCGCCACCGAGATCGAGATGAAGGAGAAGAAGGCCCGCGTCGAAGACGCCCTCCACGCCACCCGCGCTGCCGTTGAAGAAGGCATCCTCCCGGGCGGCGGCGTGGCCCTCATCCGCGCGGTCGACGCCCTCAAGCACGTCAAGACCACCGGCGACGAGACGATCGGCGTCGATATCGTTCGCCGTTCGCTGGTAGCCCCGCTGTGGCAGATCGCCGAGAACGCCGGCGCACCGGGCGCCATCGTGGTCAACAAGGTGGCCGAGAACACGGGCAACTACGGCTACAACGCCGCATCCGGCGAGTACGTCGACATGGTGGAAGCCGGGATCATCGACCCGAAGAAGGTGGTCCGTTATGCCCTCCAGAACGCGGCCAGCGTTGCCGGCCTGCTGCTCACCACCGACGCCCTTGTTGCCGAACTCCCCAAGAAGGAGAAGGCCGGCCACACCCACGGCGGTGAGGAATACCCCGAGATGTAAGCCCCGGACCGGCGGCTATGACGGCCGGAATACATAGAACAGGGCGCTCGGGGATGGCTCCGGGCGCCCTTGATTGAGAGCAAGAGGGGTGACAACGAAAGAACGGAAGAACGAAAGGGGAACAGGGGAAAGTACGGATCTTTCCCCTTTCACTCGTTCTTCCGCTTTCCTTTCCTGCGTTCTTTCGTTGTCATCCTTCTTCATTCTTCCTTCTTTCCCTTCTCCCGTTCTTGCATTCTTTCGTTGTCACCTCCTCTTCCTCTGATTCCCCCGGCCCGCCGTAAAATCTTGTAACACCGCCCGTTTTGCCAGATTGGGTTTGACTGGGCGGCTCGCTCCGCGTACAATAGAGCGCGCATCAGGCGGCTGTCCCCGAGGCCGCCGTGTTCACGTCCACGGAGGACTCCCCATGGCTACCGCATCCTATTCCGCCCGATTGCCCGAGGAGCTGCGCGGCAAGCTCGCGGCCGAAGCCCGGCGCATGATCGCCGTCCATCTCGCGAAGGGCATCGCAATCACCCTCAGCGTCTTCGTTCTGTGCATGGTGTGCTCGTTCATGTTGGACCGCTACATCGTGCTGCCAAACGTCGCGCGCACGTTGCTGCTGGCAGGTTCGATTTGTGCCACGGGCGCGGCAGCATGGATATTCGCCATTACGCCGCTTCGGCGAAGGCCGGGGGCCGATTCGCTCGCGTTCGCCGTGGAAGCCGTTCATCCGGAGCTCAGCGAGGGTCTCGCCAGCACCGTGGAAATTCTGGCGAGCGACGACAGCGATGACATCAAAGGCTCCCCGGAGCTGATCGGTGCGCTGGTGCAGGGGACGCTCCGCAAGACGCGGGACATCGATTTCCGCACGGTGATCCCGTTCAAGACGGCGCAGCGCGCGGTGGCCGTGGCGGCCATCGTCCTGCTGGGAGTGAGCATCTATGCATGGCTGCAGTTCCGGGATTTCTCGCAGCTCTTCCAGCGATTCCTGCTGGCCGACGTGCCGCGGCTGAGCGACACGCGCCTCGTGGTTCAGCCGGGGGATGCATCGGTGCTGGGCGGGGAGGCGATCACCATCTACGCGCAAGCCAGCGGCAGGATTCCGCAGCAGGCGTATCTGTCATACCGGCCCGACCAGGGCACCCGCGAGCGGCTGGAAATGCTGTCCGACGAGAAGGGTACCTTCGTGATCACGATGGGCAACCAGCGGCAAAGCTTCGCATACCAGGTGCTGGCCGGGGACGCCGTGAGCAAGGAGTACCGCGTGCGCGTGGTGCCGCGGCCTGCCATCCAGGCGCTCGGCCTCTCGTATGAATATCCCGCCTACACGGGCCAGGCGCCGCGGCAGGTGACCTCCACCGACGGCACCATCTCGGAGCTTGAAGGCACGAAGGTGACGCTGAAGGTGAAATCGACCCAGCCGCTGAAGGAAGCGCACATCACCTTCAAGAGCAACAGCAAGTCGCACGCGATGGACCTGGCGGCGACCGAGGCCGCGTTCAGCTTCACCATCACAGCAAACGACGTCTACCTGGTGCGGCTGGTATCGGTGGACGGCTTCGAGAACCTGCCGGTGCCGGAATATCCTATCGAGGCGCTGCCCGACCGCAAGCCGATCGTAAAGATTGAGCGGCCGGGCAAGAACCTCACGATGTCGAAGCCGGCGGTGCTCGACCTCCTGGCGGCGGTGCGCGACGACTTCGCGATCGCGAGCGTGCAGCTTGTCTACAAGGTGGCCAAGGGCGAGCCGCAGTCGATCAACCTGAAGCTGCCCGAGCCGAAGGCCAGGAGCCTGGTGCTGCCCTATGCATGGGACCTGGCGGCCATCGGAGCCAAGGCGGGCGACGACATCATCTACAAGGTCAGCGCGTTCGACGAGCGCGGCGAGCCCGGGCGCGGCGATTCATCCGAATTCCTCGTTCACATCGGGCTGGGCGAGAAGACGCTCGCCCGCAAGGAGCAGATGGAGGCCGTCGACGCCGCCCGCAAGGACCTCCACAAGCTCGCCGAGCAGATCAAACAGGACGCCCAGAAGGTGGAGCGCCTCAAGCAAGCCGCGCAAAACCAGCAGGCTCCCTGGAAGCCGGAAGACGAGAAGGCGTTGCGCGAAGCTCAGCAGCAGCTCGACGAGCGCCGCCGCGAAGCACAGCAGGTCATCAAGCAACTCGACGACGCCATGGCGCGCAATCCGGACAGGCAGCTTGCCGAGCAGCTCGCACAGATGCAGAAGGCCATCGAGGGCGTTTCCGAGCGCGATCTCGGTCAGGCCGACCGAAAACTCGACGAGGCACAGGCTGAAGAGCAGCGGGCCGAGAAGGCCGCCGATCTCGCCAAGGCTCAGGAGCAGCAGCAGAAGGCGGCCGATGCCATGGAAAAGATCGCCCGCCAGCTCGACAGGATCGCCGTGGAGGAGAAGGTGGAGGATCTCCAGCAGGCGACGGCAGACGTTGCCCACGCACAGCGCGAGCTGCAGCAGCGAGTGGCCGCGATCAGGCCCGACGCCCCGGCCGACGAGCGCGCGGCCGCCCTCAAGGATGCCGCACAGGACGAGAAGCAGATAGCCGACGCCCTCAAGCAGCTCGGGCAGGACGTGCAGGAGCTGCAGAAGGATGCGCAGCCTATTATTCCGCAGGCGGCGGGCACGCTTGAGCAGGCCCGCCAGCAGCTCGCGGCGGCTCAACAGGAGGCCCAACAGGCGATTGCACAGGCTGAAGCCGGCCAGCCCCCTCAGGCGGCTGCCGAGATGGCGCAGGCTGAGCAGCGAATCTCCGAGGCACGCCGCGCGTTGCGCCAGGCCGATGACCAGGTGGCACAGGCACGCCAGGCCGCCGAGGCGGAAGTGGCGGCGGTTCAGCCCGATCTGCCGCAGGCGATCCGCGACCTCGCCCGGCAGCAGCAACAGGCCGCGCAAGAGCTGCAACAGGCGATGCAGGCGCCGAATCCCGACGACGCCGCGGCCGTCGAGCGCGCGAGAGAGAAACAGCAGGAAGTCGCCCGGGAAGCCAAGGCGCTTGCCGAACTCGCCAATGCCATGGCCGAGCGGGCCGAGCAGGGGCCGAACCGCGACTTCCGCGCCGCACAGGACTACGCCGATGCCGCCAAGGCGCTCGAAGCGTTCGCACAGAAACCGATGACCGAAGCCGAGCAGGCGATGGCGCGGCAGAACCCCGACGCTCTCAAGCAAGCGCAGGAAAAGCAGGCGGAAGCCGCCAAGAACCTGCAGGAGATCGCGGATAACGTTCAGCAGGTGGAAGCGGAGCATCAGCTTCACCAGGCCGCGGCCGACGCCACCCAGCTCGCCGACGAGCAGAAGAAGCTGTCGCGCGACGCGCTCCGCACGAAGCCCGAAGACCGCGCGGCCGTCGACGACCTCGCCGACCGCCAGCAGCATCTCGAGAACGACGCCCGCGACGTGGCCGCCGACGTGAAGCAGGCTCGCGAAGAATGGAAAGGCAACGAGCAGATCCAGAATCTCCTCGCGCAGGCCGACCAGCAGGCGGCGGCGATCCCGCAGCAGATGGAGCAGGCCCAG
>DATKYA010000013.1:0-3613 GCA_035528775.1 Planctomycetota bacterium
TCAATACCTCTTGCCGCCGTGCAGCAGCGGCCGGTTGCTGATTTCCTTCAGGCGGTCGATGGTGAGTTGCTGGAGATCGAAGCCGAAACCTGCGGCCATGTCGCCCAGTCGGATCTGCACGTCGGCCAGTTCGCGGCCGGCGGCGTCGGCGTTCTCGGCGTCGACCTCCAGCACGGCCTCCACGACCTCCGTGATCACCAGCATCGCCTGCGCGTGGAATGCACTGGCCTGGCCATATCGGCCGGCTATGACCTTCTGCAACTCAATCTGTGCGAAGGTGAGGCCGCCGGTGATCTGCGCCTGACCGCCGCACCGATCTCCTTCGATGGCTTCCCGGATCGCCGCGATGACGTAGAACGCGGAGGTGGCAAATGGGCTTCCGTTGGCCATGCCGCCAGGCCAGAAACCGTGCGCCACGGCGTTGGCGTGGGCCTGCTGGCAGAGGTCGGCGATCGTGAGTTTTTTGCCCCTGCGGGGTTTCCTCTGGGGCCGCCGCTCGCGCAGGAGGCGGATCGCGGTCTGCACCGTGGTGGCGTTGTCGAGGTCGCCGGCTTCGCCCTCTATGGGTTCTTCGGTGCGGAAATACTCGGCGAGCTGGTCAAGTTGTCCTTGTGCGGTCATCCTGGTCTCCTCATTTCAGTGGACGGAATGGACGTTGTGGACATCGTGGACTTCACCCCACGTTTCTCATTTTCTCGATCGCTTCATCGATCTGCGTCTCGCTCTGGCTGCCCGTGATCGCCCGCAGGATTTGCTTCTGCGGGTCGCTGAGCGAAGGCAGGTCGTCGAATGGCGCCTTCACGCGCAGCCGAGCCTCCGTTTCGTTGTAGACGCGCTCCGGCTCGTCAGGCGTGGGCGCAACCATCGGCGGCGTGATCGCGTCGAACCGCTCGGCGATCCGGCTCTCGAATTCGTGGTACTTGCCCGCGCCCTCCAGCTTGCCGGCCTGCCGCTCCCGGACCGCGCGGAGGGCCATCTCCCGCAGGCTCGCAGGCGCGGCCTTGATCTCGCCCGAGCCGATCAGGTTCGCGTCGGCCGGCTTGCCGAATTCGTCGGTGACGATGGCACGGCACGGATAAATCTTGCCCTCGAATCGAACGTCCACCTCGCCCGGCCTGAACGGCGAGATGGTGATCTGCACCCGTTTGCCGCCCGCCGCCTGCCAGATGTCGCGCGGCACACGGTATTTGCGTCCCTCGAAGGAAATCATGCCGTCGCCGCCGACTTGCCGCTCGTCGGCGTGTTTCACCAGGCCCTTGAAAATTTCCCAGGGCACGGGCAGCCGCAGGATTTCAGGATGGGCTTCGACGTAATGGAACCACGCGGATGACCGCGTTTTGCCCCATTCGCAGCCTTCGGCGAGCCTGCGATGCGGCCGCGCATTCAGGTAGGCGCACATCGAATCCGCGCGGGCCTGGAGTGCACCGAGCGACGCCGGCGGATCGAGCACCTGGTCGAGCTCGAACCATTCCTCCCACATCGCGTGGAGCGTTTCTACCGAGCCATGCGAGCGCGGGGACTCGGGGTTGGTGGCGATAACCTGCACCTCGCACGCCTCGAGCATGTTCTGGATGTCCTTCGCCCAGTGGCTGCTGTGCCGGTCGAAATAGATCGAGCGGGGCACGCCGCAGAAGGGCAGGATGTCGTATCGCGCCTTGCGCTGCCATGCGTGGTAGAGCACTTCGGCCACGCTCACGACCGTCTCATCGAGCGTGTATTCCACGTGGAACGCATTCGTGCACATGTCGCAGACGATCCAGCGGATGACGCGGCGGAGGCCATCGCCGGGCTTATTCCTGTACTGCGTTTTCTCGGTGCGCTCGCAGGCGAGCTTGCCGTCCGGCCGGAGATACCAGAACACGTAGACCGATGCGTCAATCTGATGCACGTGGTTTGGCCCCTCGGTTCGGAGGTTGACGTGGTGATCGCGCATTCGGCGCGGCTGCCAGTCGCCCCGCCAATCGACGCGGCGTTTCCGAGCCCAGCGGCTGAAGTTCGCCACGGTCATCTTGCCGGCGGGGATGATGCCGGCGGTTTCGAGATCGAGGATGCCCTTGGCGATCGGCGGCTTTTTCAGGCGGCGTTTCGCGTCGGCGAGGTGGGCGGCCAGTTTTTCGTAGTGGTGCTCGGTGAGGTCCTCGATCCTGATTCCGCCGGCATCGAGGCGGGGCGTACGCCCCGATTTCCACCCGCCCTTGCGGGCGTGCTGGTAGATCGTTTTTTCGCTAATGCCCCAGAGATCGGAGTAGCGGGCGAGGAGCCTGCGCCGCGCGCCGTTCGTGGCGCCTGCCAGCTCGGAGGCGAGTTTCTGCTGATCGGCCTGAGTAATCATCCCTGTTTCACCACAAAGCCACAAAGGGCACAAAGAAGAACACAAAGAAGAGCTGCTAATGCGGCGGGGGAGAATCGAACTCCCGAGAGACATCCAGGGTTGGACTGCTCACCCGTATTTCCGCCGCGGGGCTGTCAGGCTTGGTCACTGGCCGGCTGAGTGTTTTCGATCAGCGGCGGCTCGGCGATCCGGATCCATGCGGAGTTGTCGATGCAACTGCTCAGGCAACCCAGCAACAAAAAACATCCGACAAATACGATGCGCCTCATACGGCACCTCGGATGCCCTCCATCCCGGAGGGCGCAGGGGCGGGCCCAATCCAGCCGCTACCTCGCGGCCGGTTATTCGTCCGTGAATGAAAATGATCTGACTTTCTCAGACTTCCCGCGGAGCTTCAGGTAGCGCTCGCGGAGCTTCTTCACGTCGGTGATCCAGCCGTCCACGTTGTCAACGGTCTGCTCGGCGATGGTCAGCGAGTCGTCGGCCAATTTCACCAGGCCGTCGAAGAGGATCGCGAGGGCGAGCGGCGGCGCGTGTTTGGCGCGCTTGGCAGATTTCGCCTTGCGGAGCTTGCGGTTGTGGGCGTTCCCCCGGTGGATGTTCAGACCACGGGCGGAGGAGAATTCCTTCTGGCATAGTTCGCACATGTAAGCCGCTGCGTTTTCGCAGGCAAGTCCTTCAGGGAGTTCTTCGGTCATGCTTTTCCTTTCCGCCGCTACCTCGCGGCCGGTATGTTCACCACTTTGTGCAGGCAGACGGGGCAATAAAACGTTTCGGCGGTCACGCGGCCGGCCACGGTTTTCCGGGAGCCGCGCTTCATCGAGTGGAAGCACTTCGGGCATTTCATTAATCCGGCCCTTCTTTCTCCGCTGCTTTCTCGGCCGAGATCGTGTCGAAGACGCGGAAATGCGGCTCCTGAAATTGCCAGCGGTACTGTCTGATGAAATCGAGGGCGGCGGGGAGGCTGAGGAGGATCACGTCGGCCACGTGCAGCAGCCACGGGTTGGCCCTGTTCGCGTCCTGCCCCCACACGACGACCGGTTTGTCCAAATCGTGAGCCGCGTGCCAGATCTCCATCGTGGTCCCGGTGCTCACGATGTCCGGCGGCAGCCACGCGAGCACCGCGGTGCACCGCTGCATCAGGTAGAGGTCGCATGCCACGATGTCCTCGGGACTCCAGCCGTCTTTGCCGGTCGGGCTGATTGCGTCGTAGCCCATCTCGTGGAGTCGCCGGCCGGCAATGTCGCGCCATCCGTCGCGGACGAGAGGCGTGACGTTTTC
>DATKYA010000014.1:0-2211 GCA_035528775.1 Planctomycetota bacterium
TTCGGCGATGTTGTTGTTCTCGCAGCCCAGCCCCACCACGAGCACGCCACCGGCGTTGGGATGCCGCACGAGGCCTGCCAGGATTCGCTGCGTGGCGCGCTGATCATCCCCGAGCTGCGAGCAGCCGTGCGGATGCGTGAACGCATGCACGCCGTCGATGCCGTCGATCCGAGTCGCAGCCTGCGCCAGCGATCGGGCTACGCCGTTTACGCAGCCGACCGTTGGAATCACCCAGAGCTCGTTTCGCACGCCCGCGTTGCCGTCGTCCCGCAGGTATCCGCTGAACGTGGCGGTGCAGGCAGATCGAGCGGCGGGCGCCGATTGCCGGGGGGCGTATTCGTAGTCGATCACGCTTGCGAGGTCGGTGGCAAGGTTGTGCGAATGAACCCACTGCCCGGCAGCGATGGGAATCGCGGCGTGTCCGATGGGGCAGCCATATTTGATCACCCGGCTGCCGCAGGCGTGGGCGACACGGGCGATCTTGTGCCCGGCAGGGATGGTGTCGCGCACGGCGATGGAACCGTCCCCGACGCGAACTTCCTCGCCGGGATGCAGGTCCGCGAGCGCCACGGCTACCGTGTCGGCCGGGTGAATGATGAGCGTGGCGTTCGTCATGGCCGGCCCTCGATCAGGCGCGTGACGGCCGCACGCACGCCGCCGGACAGGATGGTGCGGAGGTGGCCCGCGACCGCCGGCGCCAGGCGCGGGATCGCGATGAGGTCGCCGCCCCACAGCTCGGTTCGCGCCAGGACGCGGCGTGCCAGCGCATCGGGCTGCGGATCGGCGGCGAACGATTCCCAGCATTCGGCGAAGAACGCGAGGGTGCCGCGGTCGTCGCGCACGCGGTATGTGAGGCCGTCCTGCCTGCAGTGCAACTCGTTGCCGTCAGGCATCGTGCCCCGGTAGAACGCGATCAGCGCCGCCAGCGAGAACGTGAGCACCGGCGGCGGCGTGCCCGTCCGCTCGGCATACGCACGCAGCGACGGCAGCACGCGTACGCGGAACTTCGACGTCGAGTTCTCCGCGATATCGAGCAACAGGTGGTTGATGCAGGGATTGCGGAATCGCTCGATGACGGCCCGGGCGTAATCGGCGGTTTCGGTCCGGGGCAGGTCGATGCCGGACAGGATCTCGTCGAAGACCGCCCGGCGAACGTACTCGCCGAGGATCGGATCATCCACACATTCGCGGGTAGTGGCCTTGCCGGCGAGGAATCCGGCAGCCGCGAGGGCGGTGTGTGCGCCGTTGAGGACGCGCACCTTGCGCGTGCGATACGGCTCGAGGTCGTCGGTCCACACCACGTTGAGCCCGGCCTCAGCGAATGGCAGCTCCGCGCTGAATCGCCGGTCGCCCTCGATCTGCTGGGTCAAATGCGGAGGTAGAGACGTGCCGGTGGCACGTCTCAGACGCCCCACCGGGGCGTCTCTACGTTCGAATTCGCCCTCGATCACCCGTAGGGGCGAACCATCGTGTTCGCCCTCGATCACCCACAGATGGAAGATCTCGGCGGCATCAAGCAGGCGGTCGTCGTAGCCCAGCTCTCGGGCGAACGACTCGGCCTCGGCGTGCGGATACCCCGTCACGATGCGGTCGACGAGCGTATTGAGGAAGGCGTTGTGCTGCTCGATCCATCGGATGAATGCATCGCCGAGCCGCCAGTCGCGGGCGTGCCGCAGCACGCACTGCCGGAGGGCGTCGCCGTTGCGGTCGGACAGCTCGCACGGGAGGATGATCATTCCGCGCTCGGCGGCAGCGTTGAACCGCAGGAACCGCCGGTGGAGGAGTGCCACTAGCTTCGCGGGGAATGAAGCCGGGCAGGCGGCATCGGGCGGAGGCTGCTCGACGTATGCGATCCCCGCCTCCGTGGTGTTCGAGATGACGAACCGGAGGTCCGGGTTGTCCGCGCATTCGAGGTACGCCTGCCAGTGCGTATAGGGGTCAATCGCGCGGCTGACCGCGGTGATGATCTCGCGCGATTCGACCAGCCGCCCGCCGTCCATTCCCCGCAAGATCACGGTGTAGAGGCCGTCCTGAGCGGCGAGCGTCTCGACCTGCCCGTGCGGCAGCGGCTGCACCACGACCACGCTCCCGTTGAACAGGCCGCGAGCGTTCATCGCATTGATCATCCAGTCGCAGAACGCCCGCAGGAATCGGCCCTCGCCGAACTGCAGCACGCGCTCGGGGAATCGGGTGGCGGGGCCGACGCGCACG
>DATKYA010000015.1:0-4295 GCA_035528775.1 Planctomycetota bacterium
AGCGACATGTGCAGCTCGCGCATCGGCTCGCGCAACGCTTCCCGCATGCCGCCGTTCAGGCTCAGCAGGTTCATGGCGGTGTCGAGCTGCCTCTGGGATATCTCAAATGGGTTGTTCTCACTCATGCTTGAATGTTCCTAACACTACAACGCTACAAAAGGTTTAAAGCATTTGCGCAAGCTTGAGAGCCTGATTCCGAGCCGTTTCAGTTTTCGAATCCGGCGCTTCCAATGGCAGGCTGCTGCGAGCTTGTTGTGCCTCTGGCAGTACCGGATTTTGCGGAGCACATCGTTAAGCCGACGAGTTAGCTCGCCTTTGCTGATGACGGGGGCTAGCTGCACTTCGACGGCTCGGCGGACTTGGCAGATCGTCCAGTCCGGGTTTTTTTTCCCGAAGGCGCTGCGTCTGCTCGGCCAGGAAGAGCATGCTCACCATGCTCAGGATCAAATGGCGCTTCACAGCGATATACCTTCTGACCTCGAAGTGGTCCATGCCGACCTCGCCTTTGCTCTCCTCGAACAGCCGCTCGATTGCCGGCCGGCTGAATGCGACGTGCAGCAGCGTCTCGATGGCCGTGTCCTTCGGGGCATTGGACAGGAAGTACTTTGTCTCGTTGTCCAGCGGGTTGCAGGCGATGATCAGCCAGCATTCCTCGCCGGGCAGCTCGTCTTCCCAGGGGAAGAACCGTATGGCCTTGGCCCGCCAGACCACCGGCCCCTTGTCGGTATCCTTGACATGAAAGGCCTGCTCGGGTCTGCCGGTGCTCTTGCCGATCTGCTCGACGGACCGGGATGCCGGAGCCCCGGGTGCGAGCACGGTCCTGACGCGCTGCTGCATCAGGGGCGGGCGTCGCAGCCATCCCTTTATCGTGGTTGGGACTTCCACCGCATAGATCAGGCCCATTGCTGCAACATCGCGGCGGAAGTGCGCCGACCGGCCATATTCCTCGTCGGCCGGCACATACTTGATACGCATGCCGTTGTCGAGAGCGGTGCGCAGGAGGTCGACGGCGATCTGCGGCTTGGTTCGGAACTGTGCCGTGTCGGGGATGCCTGCTTCCCGGCGGCGATCCTCGTCGGCCAGCCATTCCTCCGGCAGATACAGGTCAGTGCCGATCAACGTGTGGAAATCGCCCGACACGTAGCCCAAGTGCACGCTGACAACGCAGTTGTCGATCTTGCCCGTAGCACCGCAGTATTGGCGTTTGACGCCGACGGTCTTCTTGCCCTGTTTGTGAAAGCTTGTCTCGTCGATTGGTGCGATCGCGTGCTCGTCGCCGTGGCGGTCTCGCACCAGGTGCTGTACTCGTTTGGCCACGGCGTCTTCTTGCCAACGATGCAGGTCGATGAATTCCTGGAGCGTTCGCACAGGCACACGTGCTTGCAAAGCGATTGGTTCTATGCTCTTGCGCTCCAATGTGCCGATCTGGCCGTTGACGTAGGTACGCATGTGGTAGCGCGACGGGGCCGTCTTGATGCAGTCGGCGTAAAGGGGCATGTACTCATCCAACTCTTTTCGAAGACGCTTCAAGTCTTGCACGTCCATGTGCCGTTCTCCAAGGGACTTGTCTGGATCCGTGAGCCCGCTTGGATACTTTATCGCCAAATCTCGTGCGAAACTTGAGGACATTCTAGCGTTGTCGTGTTAACTTCTTAACTTCCTATCTTCCTAGAACGGCCACCCCAGATCACTACGCACGCAGATCAGATCCAGGATGTTGATCCGGACGTCGTGGTTCACGTCGCATCGTGGATTCAGCGCCGACTCCGGTGGCTTCCCGAGGTCATTGCGCACGATGAGGAGGTCCAGCACGTTCACGTAGCCGTCCACGTTGACATCCGTGTCGATGAAGAAGTTCCACATCCAGCGTTCATCATCAGGCGTGAGGTTCGAGAGGTCGGGCGTCTCGCTCAGCTCGAGCAACTGCCGGAGAATGTCGTCGGACGTGTCATCCTGGTGCACCTCAGCGGCATTGCGGCCGGCCGGTGGAACTGCGGCTTGCGGCTGCCCCTGCACAACGAAATGAACGAACGAGACCCGCTCGTGCGGCTTGATCTTCACATACAGATACGCTCGCGACAACAAGCCGGAATCGTAGAAGATCAGGTCCGCCAGGCGATCGGGCTTGAACGCGAGCCCGCGCTGAAAGAGCACGCCGAACGCGCTCGATGAGTTCGCGGCGCCTGCCCCCGAAATGATGACGTACTCGGGCCCCTGCAGGACCATCTGTGCAAGCGAGCCGAACCCCGAGAACCCGTAGAACTGCACGAGCGCGTGTTTCGGGCTGTCCGTTGGGTTCTCGATAATATCGAGGAAGCGGGCGTAGTTCCGGCCCGGACTCCAGGGGACGTGTATCTTGCGGGAAACCACGAGGCCCTCCGACGTGGACATCCGGCCGGTGATGACCGTACGGCCGCCGTCGGGATGCGTGACGACTTCCAGCGGGTCAAAGCTGCAGAAAACTCGCCCGTTCACCTGCAGGTAGCCGAACCCCAGAAACGCGTTCCGGCTTCCCATCCCGATCGCGCCCGCCGGCGCCGAAATGTCGAACACCAGCCCGTCGTACGTCAGCACGTCGACTCGCCAGGGATACGGGAAGACGACATCGGCTTGCAGGGTGCTTAAGGCTGCCGTGGCCAGGATAAGTGCTTGAGCAAACATTGCTCCTCCTCACAGCCGGCGGCCGCCTACTCGTGTGCGAATGCAACGCCCCTGCATGCAACGTTGGATGGCAAGGCTTGGCGCAACGTGGCCGCAAGGGAATCCAGCGAGGCGGTTGACGAGACAGGCTTCTCGCTCGCCCAGTGTCCCTTCTGATCGAGCCACAATATGCTTCCATAGGGGAGAACCGGCAGCGGCCCGTGCTTGGCCAGTGCCTGCCGCGCAGATTCCACAAGCGCGGCGTCGAGCGGATTACGGCTGAGGGCGATCAGCAGGGCGTCTGTGCCCGTGAAAGCTCCCAGGCGCCAGCGGGTCTCGGCCGACGGCAACGTCACGCGCCCGTCGAACGGGCCGAAGACTGCCGCCTGCACCTCGCTGTGTGAATCGACCATGAAAACCGTTGCGTAGCGGTTGACGCCCGCCTGCACGGCGAGCTGGATCTGGTCGTTGGTGTGGAGGCCGAAACCGGTCCCGAATGCCACTTGCACGTCTTCCTGCTGGTCGCCGTCGCGGGTCATCGTCGCGCAAACGTTCATCGATTCGATGGAAGGCGAAATGCCGGGGACGGTAGTGAGCAGTGAGGCAAACACCACGATGATGGCCGCTGCGGCCGCCAGCGGCAGGAAGACCGCCGCATAATTGGCGAGGTGGCGGCGGTCACGGCGGCGTGCGGGGATGCCGCGGCCGTCGGCCGTTTCCGCGGCACCGGCCGGATCATCCTCGATCCACTGGCGTAGTTGGTCAACCTCTTCGCGGCAGCGCTTGCAGCGAGCTAAATGCTCCTCAGTCGCGCGGCAGCGCTCGTCGTCCAGCAATCCGTGGATATATGCCGCCCGGTCAGCCGGCGAGAGGCAGCGCACCGACCGCAGCCCTTCGGACGCAAGCTCCGCGACCCGCCGCAATTGCTCGTAGTCGGCACGGCAGCTCGGGCAGGTCTTCAGGTGCGCTTCGACCTCGTGCCGCTCCTGCTCGGACAGCTCGCCGTCAAGGTACGCGGAGAGCTGCTCATCAATGTGTGGTGCATTTTCTAAGGATGCCAACGTAAAACCTCCAGCCCTTTCCCTCAGATTAGTGCCGCATATCCTGCTGATGTTCCCGATTTTGGGCGAATGATGAATGATGAAAGGAAGGACCGGCATTTCTCAAGTCTTGCCCCCCCGCCTTTGTTCTGCTGCGATACATATTGCTCTTCTTCAGGATTCAGCATTCATCATTTCCTACAGCACGTCCTTCAGCCTCTCTTGGAGTATCTTCCGGGCACGGTGCAGGCGGGACTTTACCGTTTCCAGCGGAATCTGCAGCTCTCCCGATATCTCTTCGTAGGAGTAACCATAGACGTGGCGAAGCTCGCAGACGTTCCGGCAGAAGTCGGGCAGCTCGTTGAAGCACTTGAGGATGAGGACCTTGGCTTCGGCGTCGCCGGCGATGTCGGCGGGGTCGCGCGTGCGGTCGGGCAACGAATCGGCCATCCTGTCGACCGCCACGTTCCCGCGGGCAATGCCGGCCTTGCGAATCCATTTCCGCACCTGGTTCTGCAGGATCGCGATCAGGAAGGTCCGCACCTCCGCCCCGCACTTACCCTGGTAGTTAACCGCCGCCTTCAGTACCTCCTGCACGATGTCCTCCGCATCATG
>DATKYA010000016.1:0-7390 GCA_035528775.1 Planctomycetota bacterium
CAGCGCCACGTACGATGTGATAGTCCATTCCGAGGCTGCCGATACCGCCGGATTCTCCCTCGTCACCGACATGACCAGCACGGTCACGCTGAAAATAACCGACGTGACGCGCGACAAGTCCATACCGGTGGGAAAGAACAACATCGTAGCTGCTACCACCGAGCTGACGCAAAAAAACGGCTCGGTGAAAGTCGTCTCCGGCGAGACTGAAAAGACGTTTCCCCTGCAAGATGTGACCCTGCAGCTCACGTCGGATGCAAAAGGCATGGTGAAGGAAGCACCGGCCGGAATGGACCAGGCAATCTTGGACATGGTTGCCGCCGTCTACAGCCAGGTTGGCACCGCGCCCACCGTTGTCCACGGCCAGACCTGGAAGATGAACCTCCAGATTCCGTGCGGTGTCGACAGCGTACCGGCGGAAGTGACCTGGAGTGTGGCGGACCACGTCGGATCGGTCGCCGGGCAGACCTGCGTCCTGATCACTTCCGAAGGCAAGGCCAGTCGCGAGTTCAAGGAAGGCCCGATGAAGAAAGTCTCCATCGAGTGGACCGGTGAGGCTGCCTACGCCTTCAAGAGCGGCAAGTTCGCACGCATCGCCGTCAGCGGCACGTCGAACGGTGATCTCGAGGACGATTCGGCCGCTCAGGGCAAGTTCAGCTTCGAGATGGTGCTCGCCAAGAAGCAGGCATCGCTCCCGAGCCATCGCGGTATCCTGGCCGGCCTGACGCTTCCGGCCGGCGGCGACCCTCGCTTCCCGATGATGCTGCTGGCCGGTCTGGGAGTGGCGCTGTTGGGCGCACTTGCCGCCACCGCTCGCCGGCGCACCCTCCGCAGGGCGTTTGCCTGCGCCATGGTTCTGTTGCTGGCCGTCTACGGAATGCCGATCAACACGTCCCAGGCCGCCACGCCGGGCGCCATACTCGCCTTCGCAAACCTGATGAACCAAACGATAATGAGCACCGCCGGATGGACCGCTGCAGGCGGCGCCGGCATCTGCATGAACGGGGCACCGGCCGCATCGCTTGGTGTGCCGTATTCATCCGCGCCCCCCTGGGCCGGGGCGAATCTCCTTGGCGTTACGGCCGGGCTGACTCCTGATTTCGTGCAGCCGGCCGTCGCCGAAGTACCCGCCGAGCCTGAGGCCGAGGAAGCCGCTATGCCCGTTGCCGGAGCCGAGAAGACTTCCGCCGGGCTCTTCACCGGCACGAATATGCTGATCGGCGGCGGTGTGCTGCTCGCAGGCGGCGGCGCCGCCCTTGCCGCTGGCGGCGGAGGCGGCGGCGGGGGGGGAGCCGTTGCTCCCGCGCCTCCTTACGGCACGGCCTTCACGAATTTTTCCACAACTGAAGCAACGCTGATGATTCTTGTTGCTCCCGGCGGCCTTGGAGATACGCCCGCCGACGTCGTAAGCGTCCGTTTCAACGGCACGCCGCTGCTGACGAATTACACGCTAAGCCTTGGCAGCGACACTTTCCTTGGCCCCCTGGCGTTGAACATGGGTGCAAATCAGTTCGTTGTGGAAGCGGTTTCAGGCGGCAGCAACGGGTTTGCCGATGTCAATACCGCTTTCGTCAAGGCTGATCTGGGGGATCTCACTCCACCGCAGCAGCAGGACGTTTCCGTGCCGGTGGGCAACTCCGCAACCTGCACGATCACCCGGGAATAGGGCGTCAGGCCGCTCGGACCCTCAGTGATGATGGACCCGGCGCCGGGACGCCAATGACAGACGATCGAATGGGGCAGACCACGGATGATGTGGCTCTGCCCCTTTTCTCAGGGGGTGAGTGAAGAGCACTTTGGCCCGATGTAGAGACGTGCCGGTGGCACGTCTCAGACGCCCCACCGGGGCGTCTCTACCCAGTCTCAGACGCCCCACCGGGGCGTCTCTACCCCGGGGGTGAGTGAATGCCGCGTTGTGTGGGGTTTCTCATCGTTGCGGCGGCCGCGCTGGCGATCACCGGCTGCGCCGGAACCGGCAATCCGCAGATCGCCGATCAAGCCGCTCCGGTGGCTCAGCGAGCCGATGCGTTCCCGGAAGGGGATTCCGTCCCCGCCGGTTCGGAGGCCGGGACTGTTGAGCCGCCCGCACCCGATTCAACCCAGGCTGCCGCTGATGACTCCGTGAAGACCATCGACCTCCACAGATACCGCTTCGGCCTCGAGCAGGCGATCCGGTGGGCGATGGCGAACAACATCTCGCTGCTGAACGCGCGGGATCAGGTGAGCCGGTCGCGGTTCAACGTGCGTGCAGCCGCCGCCGAATTTGAGGTGAAGATCACGCCGCAAGCCAATGTCGGCCTCGCAGGCGGCGCCGGCGGCACCAATGCCGCCCACGGAGCCGGCCTTGAGCTTTCCAGGAAATCCACCGTCGGCACTGCCGCCAGCGTCTCCGGCACCACGAGCGATTCCGGCGGCGCCAACAACACCACAAACCTCGGCATCACGCTCACGCAGCCGCTGCTGTACGGCCTGGGTAAGGAAGTGAACAAGGATCCGCTGCTGGACGCGGAATTTGGCGTATTGACGACCGAGCGGTCATACGTCCAGTTCCAGGAGAACCTGACGGTTTCGGTGGTCCGCAGTTTCTATGAAATCGTCAAGCAGCGGGAGCTTCTGGAGCTGAGCCGGAAGTCGGCGGAGCGCACGAGCGGTCACGTTGCCGCCGCCAAGGCACGCGAGAAGGTGGGGCTTGCCTCGCGGATCGACGTGCTTCGCGGCGAGATACAGTTGCGCCAGGCCGAAGACGCACTCCTCTCCGCCGAGCAGGCCTATGGCGACGCCGTCGACAACCTCCGCGTGCTGCTCGGCTTCGGCCCACAGGACGACGTCGAGATCGATGCCGACCTCGCCTATACCGACTTCGCGATCGACACCGACAGGGCCATCGAGATGGCAATGTTCAACCGCCTCGACCTGGCGCAGGCCCGCGACGAGATCATCGAGGCCGAGCGGAACCTGCGCGTGGCGAAAAACAGGACGCTGCCCCAGCTCGACCTCGTGCTGGGATACAACCGCTACGGCGTCGGCTCGAGTTTCTCCGAGAGTTCATCCCTGAGCGATTCGTCGTGGACCATCGGGCTGTCCACTGCCACCGACGTCCGCCGCACCGCCGAGCGCGCGTATTACGAGCAAAGCAAGCTCGATCTCGAGTCGCGCGAGCGCAACAACCGCCTGATGGGATACAACGCCGCACGCGAAGTGAAGGACGGCATCCGCCGGATGGAAAAGAACCGCAAGCGCATCGACGTTCAGCAGGCCGAGATCGATCTGGCGCGGCAGAAGCTGCGGCTGGCACGGATGAAGTTCGAGCGGGGCCTCGGCGACAACTTCGATCTCGTCACCGCTGAAGAAGAACTTCTCCGGGCCGAGAGCAACCACGTTGCTGCGGTCACCGACTACATCGTTTCGCAGGTGGAAGTGAAGAAGGCGATCGGCACGCTGGTCGAGAAGCCCGAGCGATTGAAATGACATATGGGCATGAACGTGGGTAAAGGAGAGGAAAGCTCCCGCTTCCTTCCTCTCCACTGTGTCCACTTCGTCCACTTGGTCCACTACTGTGGAAACGTGCGGCAAATTTAATTATGAGCAAGGCAATCCTGATAGCGGTAGCGGTGGTGGCGTGCGGCGTGGCGGTCCTTGCGGTGCGCAACACCGGCGCACCTTTCGACCCGACCGATGAGCCTGTCCTCCTCGCAGCGGTTGACAAGAAGTCCTTCGACGTGAAGATCACCGAGTCGGGTGTGCTCGATGCACTCCGGTCGGTCACTTTGTCGTCCGAGATCCCCAGCAACAACGCAAAGATCATCTACCTGGTGCCCGAGGGAACGCAGGTGGCAAAGGGCGACGTGGCCGTGCGGTTCGACCCGACGCCCTTCCAGGAGGACGTGCAGAAATACAAGTTCGAGCTCGACCAGGCCAAGGCATCACTGAGTGAAGTGACGGAGGAAATGGCACTCGAGAAGGTGCGGGCGGGGAAGGAACGAAAGGCCGCACAGCACGCCGTCCGCCTCGCCGAACTCCAGTTGGAGAACGTGATGAAGGGCGAAGGCCCCGTGACGCTCGAAGAGACCCGCGCCAAAACCATTCAGGCGGAGGCCGCACAGCAGCACGCGGCCGCACACCTGAAAGATCTCGAGGAGCTTTACAAGGAAGACTTCGTGAGCAACGACGAGAAGGAGAAGGCACGAATGGCCGCCGAAGAGGCCGAGGCCGCCTACAGGCTGGCGAAGCTCCGCTACGATGCCTACCGCGACTACATTTACCCGGCAGACCAGGAGAAGGCACAGGCCGAGCTCGCCAAGGCCCAGAACGATGCCGAACAGCTCGAACAGACGCTGAAGCACGAGGCCGCCAAGCTTGCGGCTACTTTGCAGCGGGCTGACGCCGCCGTGCGGGCGGCCCAGGATCGCCTCCGAGCCGCAACCGATCAGCTCAACAAGACCATCATCCAGGCGCCCATTCCCGGCTTCGTGGTCTACCGCGAATCATACCTCTCCGGCGAGAAACGCAAGCCGCGCATCGGCGACAGCGTCTGGCTGAACCAGGGCATCCTCACCCTGCCCGACATCACCACGATGGTGGTGGACTCCAAGGTGCGCGAGATCGACATTCACAAGATCAAGCCCGGCCAGGAAGTGAAGGTGACCGTCGACGCCTATGCGGAACCCGAGCTGACCGGCAATGTCGACATGATCGGCACGCTGGCCGCAACCGACCCGGACACGAAATCCGCCGCGAAATATTTCAGCCTCCGCATCACGCTCAACGGCACCGACCTGCGGCTGCGGCCGGGTATGAGCGCCCGCATCGACATCCAGGTCGAGCAGGTCCGCGGCAAGCTCGCCGTCCCCGTCAACGCCGTCTTCCGCGAAGGCCAGCAAACCTGCTGCTACGTATGGGACGCCCAGCGCGCACACCGCCGCGACGTGAAGACCGGCCCCAGCGACAACGTGCTCATCGTCATCGAAGACGGCCTCAAGCAAGGCGAGAAGGTGTGCCTGAGAAAACCAAAGGAAATGATGAACGATGAACGATGAACGATGAACGATGAACGAAAGAAGCATCCGCAACGGGACTGCCACTTGGTGTTTTTCATCGTTCATAGTTCATAGTTCATAGTTCATCGTTTACTGCCATGCTGATCCACACCGAAAGCATCTCCCGCACGTATCGGATGGGCACGGGCGAAATCCGCGCCCTGCGGTCGGTCTCGGTGGATATCGAGAAGGGCGAGTACGTGGCGATCACCGGGCCGTCGGGCGCCGGAAAGTCGACGCTCATGCACATCCTGGGCTGCCTCGAGCGGCCGTCGGAGGGCACCTACCAGCTCGACGGCCGCGACGTGTCGGGCATGACCGACGACGAACTGTCCTCCGTTCGCAGCCGGCAGATCGGGTTCGTGTTCCAGTCGTACAATCTCGTCCATCAGCTCACGGTGCTGGGGAACGTGATGCTGGCGCCGTTCTTCGCTCGCGATCACAGCCGGGGCACGAAGCAGCGGTGCCTGCAGATGATCGAGATGGTCGGGCTTCGCGAGCGCGCCGTGCACCGGCCGGCCGAGCTTTCCGGCGGCGAAGTGCAGCGAGCCGCCATCGCACGCGCCCTGGCCAACGATCCGCTCCTCCTGCTCGCCGACGAGCCGACCGGCAATCTCGATACCGAAACCGGCGACGGCATCATGCAGATCTTCGAGAACCTGCACAACGCCGGCCGCACGATCATCATGGTTACGCATGACCCGAAGATCGCCGACCGCGCCCGACGGAGGATCAGGCTGGTGGATGGGTCGCTAACGATGAACGATGAACGATGAACGCGGACACTCTTTGTTCTCTGTTCCTTGTTCCTTGTTCCCTCTTCGCTCTTTTCTCTTTTCTCTCTTGTCCGGTTCCTGAGAAGATGAGGAAGGAAAGGAGAAGGAGGAAGGAGGAAAGAACAGAGAACAGGGAACAAGGAACAGGGAGACAGGGAACAAGGATGAGCCGTCTTCCATTCTTCATTCCTCATTCCTCATTTCCGAGGCTGTTCATGGTTCACCTGATCAAGACCATCCAGATGGCTGCGAAGTCGCTGATGCTCCACAGGTTCAGGTCGTTCCTGAGCGCGCTGGGGATCATCTTCGGCGTGATGGCGGTGGTGGCGATGATGGCGGTGGGGGAGGGCGCCAAGCGCGAATCGCTGCGCCAGATCGAGCTGCTGGGCACGAACAACCTGATCGTTCGCTCCGTCGCACTCACGGAGTCCGAGCGGATTTCCGCCCAGCGGCGGCAATCGGCCGGGCTGACGCTCTCCGATGCCGATGCGTTGGGCAAGCTGCCGGGGGTGGAGCGGGCCGCCGCCATGAAGGCGGTGCTCGTCGAGCGCAGCGGCGGCGTGTCGGCCGGGCTGCCGTCCGTTGTCGGCGTCACTCCCGACTACGCGAAGATCACCAATCTCCGCACCGCCGAGGGCCGCTTCATCGCCGGCGAGCACGTGCGAAGCCAGTCGCGAGTCTGCGTGCTGGGCGCCGCGGTCGCCGGACGCTCGGCCATCGGCAACACCATCAAGCTCGGATCCGACTGGTTCACCGTGATCGGCATCCTGGAAGACAAGGACTACTCGGCCGGCAGGAACGCCGCCATTACGGCGACCGCGGCGATCGCACGCAACTCGAACAACGACATCTGCATCCCGATCACGGTTCACGTGCAGTCGCAGTCGGCGGACGGCCCCGGCGCGCTGCCCGAGCAGGTCGATGAAGTCTGGATCCAGGCGACTGAAGCGAGCATCGTGACGGCGTTGAGCCGGGTGGTGAGGGACACGCTGGCGCGGCTGCACCGGGGCGTTTCCGACTACGAGCTGCTGGTGCCCCACGAGCTGCTGATGCAGAAGCAGCGCACGATCGGCATCTTCAACCTCGTGCTCGGCTGCATCGCGGGCATCTCGCTGCTCGTGGGCGGCATCGGGATCATGAACATCATGCTGGCAACGGTGTCGGAGCGCACCCGCGAGATCGGCGTCTGCCGGGCCATCGGGGCGCGCCGCAGCGACATCATCGTGCAGTTCCTGGCGGAGTCGGTCACGCTGACGGCCGGCGGCGGGCTGATCGGCATCCTGCTGGGCTGGGTCGCCGCGAGCCTCATCTCCGCCTACGCCGGCTGGGCGACGGCACTGTCGGCGAAAACGGTCGTCACGGCCGCCGTCATTTCCGCACTCGTCGGCATCTTCTTCGGATTGTATCCCGCGCAGCGAGCCGCGAAGATGGATCCGATAGCGGCGCTGAAATTCGAGTGAAGCTGAGAGGTACAGTAACCGCAAAGACGCGAAGAGCACAAAGGGCGCAAAGAAGACAGAAGAACGATGGGATGATGGAAAGATGTCAGTCCGCTTCATCTCATCATCGCTTCATCCC
>DATKYA010000017.1:0-2205 GCA_035528775.1 Planctomycetota bacterium
CTCGAGTGCGATGCGTTCGCTGACGCGCGAGAAGTCTTCGTGCAGGAACGTCTTCAGGTTGCGGGCCTTGGTGTCGCCCGCCATTTTCAGCAGCGTGCCCAGCTCGATGCCGTGGGGGTGCGGCTTGATCTCGCGCGGCTCCTCCGGCATCTGCTCGGTGATCCGGGGGAAGATCATCGCCGGGGAGTCGGGCGGCAGGTAGGTGATCTGCACATGCGGATTGGCGATGGAGGTCTCGAGCAGGTACTGTTCCACGCTCTGCCGGCCGCGCTGGAATTTCGCTTCCAAGTCGATTACTACGCGCGTGCCGGTGTGCGCGTTCCAGTCCATCTCCTTCTGCTCGATGATCTTCGGGGCGTTCTTCTGCGTATCGAGCATCAGCTCGTAGTAGTGGGCCGGGGTCTTGAGGGTAGGACGCGACGTGATGCAGATGGGCCGGCCGGTCGTGAGCTGGCCGTACATCCCCGCTGCCGAGATGCCGATCCCCTGCTGCCCGCGGCTCATCTTCAGCCGGTGGAATTTCGATCCGTAGAGCAGCTTCGCGAAGATATTGGGAATCTGCTTCGGCACGATGCCCGGGCCGTTGTCTTCCACCACCACGCGGAAGCGGTCGTCGCGGCCCTCGATGGGATGAATCTCCACCGTGACGTCGGGCACGATCCCGGCTTCTTCGCAGGCGTCGAGCGAGTTGTCTACGCCTTCCTTCACGGTGGTGAGCAGCGCCCGGCGGGGGCTGTCGAACCCGAGAAGGTGGCGGTTCTTCGTGAAGAACTCGGCAATCGAGATCTCGCGCTGCTTCGACGCGAGGCTCTCGGCGGTAGCTTTTTCCGTCGGTTTTGCGTTTCTGGCCATAATTCAGATCAAGGACGAACCACAGGAAATTGTGCACCACACGAGGCAGACCCCCCCTGTAGTGTGGAATCCGTATCAAACAGCTTCATTAAGTTACATCGTCATGAATCGAGCGGGTGTGCAGTTGCCACAAGACGTTGTGTATATTCCGATTTTAGCACGAACGGATGGGGATTTCAAGGCCAAAAGCCCTCCAGGGCGGTTCAGCCCGCGGTTACACTTGCGTTTGCACGGCACTTCTGCTAAACTTGTCTGCCCGTCCGTTGAATGAAACGCCGCCTGTCGGCGACAAAACCGTTTCCACAAGGAGCGACGCATGACTGCGAAGGTCGTATCGGTCGGCAACTGCAAGTTCGAGGTCATCACGGACAACGACATCTTCGTCGGCCTGGGGAAGGCCTGGATCGGCGACACGCTGGTGCGCTCGGGCCGCCTGCCCATCTGCCCCTACACGCAAACGTTCACCGGCCAGGAGCTCGACGCGCTCCGCTTCCTGGGCGTCGACGAATCGAAAACCGAGCTCCGCATCAAGATCCAGGCCGACTTCCGCCCAATGCAGGTGAAGCTGATGCGCGACCACAGCTTCGACCCGATTCACGACCTGGGCGACTGGGACCAGCACGTGGTCGCCGGCACCGGCAGGCTCGACATGGTTCTCCGGCCCGCCGCCGACTCCTTCAACGGCGCCGAGTTCGCCGGATTCTCCTACCACTACGACTACTCCAGCGACACCGTCCCGCTGTTTTACATCCTCGACAAGGCGAGCTGGGAGCTCGACGGCGACATCACCGGCGCCACCGTCTACTCGCAATCATCCTGCTCGCCGCCCGTCGCCACGTTCGACAAGGACGCCGCCTGGTCCACCGAAGGCTTCCTGTTCTTCCTCGCCGAGGCGGGCAACCAGAACCCGGTGATGACGCACAACATCCCGCGGTGGGCGTCGCACGGATCCTTCGATTTCCAGTTCAAGGGCGACCGCACGCTCGTTGGCGTGTACGAGCGGGTCGACCTCATCCGCTCCGTGATCTGCCGCGAGCCGGGCAAGCCCGAGCTGAAGACCTTCGACAAGCACATCTTCGACCAGGCACTCGCCTGCAAGACGTCCGCGAAGTCCATCATGATCAACGCCGACCCCAAGACGGTCGTCGGCCAGCAGAACACGTGGACGTGGATCTACGACGAAGTCGACCGCCGCGCCCGCGCTGAGCACGGCATCAAGGACGAGCCGATCATCCCCATCCTCCACCAGAACTTCTGGGCCGGCTTCACGGTCGATAGCTACTACAAGGACCTGCTGCCCGCGGCCGCCAGCACCGGCATCAAGCGGCTGTTTGTCGACAACCTCAAGAAATC
>DATKYA010000018.1:0-6080 GCA_035528775.1 Planctomycetota bacterium
TAGTGGCCACGGTGCCGAGGTCGACCGCGTAGCTGACGTATCGGTCCTCATTGTTCTTCAGCGTGGTGAAGATGGCTTCGCCGGCGTAGGTGTTCTGATCGTAGACGGTAACCGGGCCGCCTTCGAGCGTGAGGCCGGTGATGTTCTTGATCCGGACGGCGCTCATCGGGTTGGCCGGGCGGGTGTTCTCGTTGTAGAGGCTCACCTTCTTTCCCTCGACCGGCTTGTTGACGATGGGCAGCAGGGCGGAATGATCGCGGGCGATCGTCACCTTGTGATCGATGTGGTACTCGAAGAGCTCGCCGAGGTCGCGCACGGTGGTCTGGGCAGCCTGCTGCGCCATGAGCTTGTCCATGGCAAAGGCTCCCGCTTTCTCGTACGGAGCTCCCGCCTCGGAACGTTTGCGGGCCGCGTCGGACGCCATGGGAGCGGCGGCGGCAACTGCACCGCGATCGGCCTTCTTGGCGTTGGCCATCGCGCCGAGCTGCCCTTCTCCCTCTCTGAGCATCAACTGCCGTTCGCTCACCACCGGCGCGGCGGCGTACTCCTCCTCGATATCCGCCGTTATGCGCAGCTTGTAGCGCGGATCGTACAGGTTCATCACGAACGACACCGGCAGGCCGGACACGAGCGACAGGTCGACGTCCTGCCAGTCGTCTTCAGTCGTGTTGTCGACGATCGCCCAGCCCTGGAGCAGCGGCTGGTCCTTCTGGGCGAGCACGAGGCGGTAGGAGGCCTTCCAGACCGGCGCTTCGACCGTGTAGGCCACGAGCATGTCGTGATCGCCTTCACCGATCGGCTCGATGCGTACTTCCTTCGTGTCGCGCCGGTGCGCCGAGAACAGCAGCCCCAGCACGTCCTGCAGGTCGCCGTTGAGCTTGTCGTCCACGAACTTCACCGAGCTGACCTCCGAGATGTCGTACGACCGCAGCTCGCCGGCATCCGTCATGATCGCGATCTTGTAGGTCTGGCTGACGATCTCGTCGCGGCGGGTCTCCTTGCGTGGCTCAATGCCCACGATCGAGCCGGTGATCGTCTGGTTGCCCACCTTCATCTGGACCGGCGCCCCCTGGAGCTGGCTGAGCACGCCGGGCAGCCCGGGCTCCTTTCGGAGGTCGAAGCTGTACTCGCTCAGGAGCCGGTCCAGCGTCTTGCTTGAGCCGTACGAGATCGAAGCCACCGAACCCATCGTGCGGTCGAACGCCGTGAGGCTCTTCAGCACGTCGTTCATCTGGTCTTTCTTCATTCGCAGCGTGATGGACGCGTTGGCCTTGATGAGGCCGGTGCGCTCGAAATAGCCCATCCCATGCTTGTAGAGGATCACCTTCCTGAGGGGAAGCTCGGCGGGCCGCTCTCCGGCCAGGGCGGCGGGCGCCAGCAGGGCGAAGGTGCACGAAACGACAGCGGTCAGAATACGCAGGCCAGTTCTCATCATGTGATGATCTCCTGTTGAATCGACATGCAAAGCAATGATGCCACAGAAGAAATAGACGCGGCGCACGAAGAAAAGTTCCAGCGCACCGGGTGCAGGCCGCGGGGCAGATGCCAGGATGAAGGGATGATGAGATGATGCGATGATGAGCAGGGCACACACCGTGCGCCCCTACTTCATCTCGCAGGGCACACACCGTGTGCCCCTACTTCATTTAGCATTTTACTATGATCGGGGCTGCGATTCACGGATTAACCGCGTTGATCGGCGGCACGTTTTGGGTGGTAAGCTTGACGATCTCGTCGGCGACGGCCGCCCGCCACTGGTCGAGCTTCGCGTTGAGGGGGCCATTGTAGAACGCAAGGGTCTCCGACGAAGCTTGCAGGTACTGGGGGATCTGGTCCGAAATCTGCGTGAGAAGCGCGGTGGCCGAGGTCGTGTCGCGGCCGGCCGCCTGGGCGGCCACGATTGTCGTCTCCAGCAGGTACAGATACTTGTAGTCGTCGATCCCTTCCCGCACCCACTTCTCCTGGATGGTCGAGAGAAGCTGCCCCTGAGGCGTGTGGTAGACGACGGTGGCGTTGGCACGGTCGAGCGGGTTGTACGGCATGCGTGTCCACTCGTATGCCCATTCGGCGCGGCAGTTGGCGCGGCTCTTCCAGAAATGGAATCCGTAGCTGAAGCGGTCCATGCCAGCGTTGTACAGCCACAGTTCCCGAGCCGCCGCGATGATCCCTTTCGAGCTCTCCCACGGGTGAGTGCACACCACGTCGAGCCGCCGTGCTATCGGCGTGTAATCGACCCCGTCGTTGGTGTCCAACATCAGCGGGATGAACGTGCGTGCACCGTCTACCTGGTCAAAGAGGTCGAGGTATTTCATGGTGTCCGCAAAGTTGCGGTTCCATTCATTGACCTCACGCTCGCGGGGTTCGTCGACCACGTAGGCGAGGACGGGAACGCTGTTTGCCTGCGCCCACGCCACGATCTGGCGCCAGGCATCGATGAACACCGCGTTGAACTCCGGCGAGAACTCAGCCAAGCCCCTGTTCATCAGGGCCTGGGGGTGGTAGAAGGCAAACATCGGCACGGGCAGATCGAGCGGCTGACCGTTGGCACGAGCGACGCTGAGGAAACGCTCGGGGTTTCGGAAATCGAGCTCGGCTCTGCCGTGCGGATCCCCGGGATCCGCCGCGATGCCCGTAATGCTTGGCTGGGGGAACGACATTGCGTTGATGCCGTGCTCGCGCATGTTCTGCATTTCGAGCGCAACCGCCGCCTTCCACTGCGAATCGGTCGGGTAGAACTTGAGATAGTGTCCCTTGTACCCGTTCGGATCGCCGTAGAAGAAGGCAAACTCCTTCCCCGGCACATCGGGCAATACGAACGGAAGAACGTTCACCGCCAGTGAAATTGCGATGGGATCACGGCCGTCAGCCTCGATGGTGATCGTGCCGAGGTACGTGCCTGGCGGCTGGTTCGGCGGCACGTGCACCTCCACCCAGAACTCGCGCGTCACCTTCGGCTGCAACGTCTGCCCGCCGATCGGCTCGAGCATGACCGGGCGGAGGCTGTACACGCCGCTCGATATCCTGGGGAACAGCTTCCCGAGCAGAACGTCGACGGCGGACGCGGGCATTCGCTTGGTCAAGTTCGCGGTGAGATCAGTGACGGATACCCTCACGTTCGTGAAGTCGACGGTGGGGCGGAAGGCCAGCGCAGCGGGCTCATATTCGCCTCGAGCGGCACTGATTGAAAGCGCGGCCGCCGAGTTCCGCTCGCCGCGAGCGGCGCTGACCGCGTAGTCCGGCCCCACCACGGCGAGCGTTGAGACCGGCTGCAGCACGAAGGGTGCGGCCGGGTCGTCCGTCACCTGGTTCAGCGGTTTCACGGGGTAGTTGAAGCGGTAGAAGCTGAGCCGGCGTGTCTGCTGGACTTGCGAGAGGAAATTCCGTCCCCATATCGCGTGCTCGCTTGGCCAGACCACCAACCCGTGTACGGAGCACGTGCTGAACGACAGTGCCAGCACGGTATCGACAACGTCAACCTCGAACGTGTAGACGGGCACGTGATCTTTCACGAACTCCTCCCAGATGTCGGTGGAGGGGCTGTAATCGATCTCGTAGCCGCGGTAAAGGCCCTGGGTCGAATATAAGGTCTCGGCGGTCACCGTGTTGGTAAGTTTCAGTGTGCCGTTGGCCTTCACCGACCAGTTCAGCGAGGGGAGATCGAGCGTGTCAGCCGCACGCAGGAAAAGGGCAACCGTATAGCGCCCGTTGGTGAGGCGCACGTTGAACTCAGCGGTGGTGTCCGGTGCGGGGGTAACGCAATCATCGACGAGCGCGTCGAGCGAATACGGCAGCTTGCCGGCAACCGGCGGCGTGCCGGAGAACCCAAGCTCGGCGCCCGGTACAAACCGGTTCGTCGGCTTCACGCCGGAGAACCCCTGCATCGTTGTCCCCTCAGGACCCTCAAAATCGAACAGGTAGATATTCGGGAACGGCATGAGCGTCTTGGCCCCCATCTCGAGCCGCACGTAGTCGACGTAGAGCTTCAGCGTCTGGTTCGGGTAGTTCGCGAAGAGGATGAACGACTCGATCCGGGCGGGGTCGAGCTGTGCATCAAACGATTTCATGTTCTTGAGTGGAACCCGCAGGTGGTTCACGCCCGGAAGAATGCTGAAGGTCGTGTTGTACCTGATGATCGTGCTGCCGCCGGCCTGCGCGGCGTCCACGCGCAGATACAGCGTGAACGGTTCCTCCATCACGCTGACGACGTCGAAGAGGAGGTTCTCCGCGAACCCCCAGTTGAAGAAGCTTCCGGGAGGCGGTGACAGGATGACGCCGGGGTAGAGCTGAAAGGCGTCCAGCTCAAGGCACATCGCATACTTGCCCTTGGTGGCGTACTTGGTTTCCTCACGGTAGGGGGGCTTGCTGATGAGGCTTGGTCTCCAGCGCATGATGTCGCTGGGCAGCTCAAAATCGTACAGCAGCTTCTCCATCGGCCTGATGACCACCGCGCCGACGGGAGCGGATTCGGTATCGACCGGCGGCTGTGCAGCGGGAGCCGCCTGCGGCGGCCGAACCTCGCGCGGCTTGGGCTGCTCCGCCGAGCGCTGGCAGCCGACTGCACCAGCCATGCACAAAATAACGAAACAAACTCGCCTCATGTGGTCTTTCCGCCAATTCGTTTTCATCACGATCCTCCCTCACGTTATGTTTCGGAGAGAACAATCAAGTATTGCAGAAATTTGGCGGATAATCAACAACAGTTCGATGGCATGCGACGGGCGGGGAAGGGAAGAGAATGAGGAATGAGGAATGAGGAATACCGATTGAGCTTCCTCGGCACTCTTCATTCCTCATTCTTCATTCTTCATTTGATCGCTCAGTAGATCGTGATCTCCTTTGCGAGCACTGTTTGCCCGTAGGGATCGACGATCTCCACCTGGTAGGTGCCGGGTGCGAAGGGGCCCGCGGTGCCCTTCATGGGATACCAGCAGATGCAGTCGCACGGATCGCTCTCCATCGCCTTCTCCCGGAAAATCACGCGGTTTCCGTTCACCACTATGGTCATCCTGATGTATTCCTTGCAGCAGTTGAACTCGATCTGATCGGTGACGATCATTCGGCGGCCCCAGGGGACGACGTCGGGCTTGATGCCGGGGGGCTGGGTGCTGCCGCAAGATGCCACACGATAGCGCAGGCGGATCTGCGGCGGGAACGCGGCGTCCACGTCGGGTTTCTCGCCCAGGTGGTTGCGGACGAGGATCAGATCGCTGATGTTCACGCGGCCGTCATTGTTGACGTCGGCGTCGCTTGCGTCGGCATCGGTGGCCGGATCGCGCCCGAGCTGGTTGCGCACGGCGATCAGGTCCAGGATGTTCGTGGCGTCATCGTAGTTCGAGTCGGCAGAGACGTACCACGGGCGGACGTGCCCGATGAGGTCCTTGGTGAACGGCCCGAACTGGGCGGAGGCATAGATCGAGACGACTGTGCGCGCCATTCCGTTCGCATCTCTCTCCGTGGTCACGGCGAAGGGATGCGGCGTCTTGTCGAGGAAGAGGCGGTGCATGTTGTACTGCACCGGCATCGAGATGTCGAGGAACGAGATCGCCTGTTTCTGATAGGTCTCGTAGTATTTGCCGGTGCCCAGGGCGTAGAAGTAGATGTAGTCGCGGCCGCGCTGGAGGAGGTCGTGCTGGTACTTCACACTGAAGAGGGCCTGCTTTGGGAAGCAGGGGAGATCCTCGGTGGGGGTGGCATCGCCCTCGCACCAGCCGCGCCACGCGATCATCGGAATCCCGGGCCATTCGGGCAGGACGGTCGGGTACAGCTCGCGGATGTAGTACCAGTGCAGAGGATCCTTGTGGATGGTCATTTCATGGATGAACGGCAGCGATGCGGGGTCGAACTGCCAGCCGTCGGGCAGCTTGCCCATGGCCACGATGATCCCGTCGGTTTCCGGCGGCACCGGGTATTTCATCATGTAGAGGTCGTCGGGGATGTAACTGAAGTAGTAGTCGCCGTAGAAGGTCTCGCGGAGGCCGCCGGTGTCGATCTCGTCGAGGAAGGCGTACATGTCCTCGAGGGGCATGCTCGCGGGCAGCGGCCACGGAATTGGGTTTGCCTGGGCGATCGAGCAGAGAATG
>DATKYA010000019.1:0-3041 GCA_035528775.1 Planctomycetota bacterium
GATCGAGCCGCCTTCCGCACGCACGATGGCGGGCACGTCGACCCTGTCAGCCACGCACGGAAGTCGCAGGTCCGCCGCCAGCGTGCGCACGAATTCGGCATCCGCATCCGCCTCGGTCCCGCGGATTCCGTGGTGCAGGTGTGCCACCGTCAGCCGCAGACCCCACAACGGAGCAAGCTCATTCAGCGCACACAGCAGCGCCACGCTGTCCGCGCCGCCCGACACTCCCACGACGATCGCGTCGCCCACACGGATCATGTCGTGGCGGCGGATCGTTTCGGCGACGCTTTTCGCAAACGCCGACGGCGCCCCGGCCCTCACATGCGGCAGATGTTCATGCTCGGCATTCACAAGCTCGCATTATAGGCATCGCCGGGTGCGCAATCAAGGATAACGCAGGCCGAGTGATGATGAGATCATGCGATGACGGGATTATGGGATGATGGGAAAGAAGCGATGGTGGACGAAGTGGACTCAGTGGACTCAGTGGGCGAAATGAACCCAGTGGGCGAAGTGAGGAAGGTGCCGCCGGCTGGGGTGTCTCTTCATCGCTTCATCCCATCATCCCAGCATATTCGCCTACCCGCAAATCTTCTCGTACTTCGCGTATGCCTCATCCCAGCCGGCCGTGTTCCTCGGCTCGTAGCGCTCGGGCGAGAACGAGTTGCGAACGACCTCGCGGAGGTCGGCGGTCGACTTCAGGTCGCCGAGTGCCACCGCCTGCATCAGTGCGTTGCCGATGGCGGTGGCTTCCACCGGTCCGGCGATCACCGTGCGGTTGCACGCGTCGGCCGCGAGTTGGCACAGCAGCTTGTTCTGCGTGCCTCCGCCAACGACGTGGATGACGTCGATCCTGCCGCCGGAAACGTCCTCCAGCACGGCCAGCGCTCGGCGATACGTGAGGGCGAGGCTCTCGAGCGCGCAGCGGACAATCTCGCCCTTCGACTGCGGCGCGGCCTGCCCGGTCTTGCGGCAGAACTCCACAATCCGCCCCGGCATCCCGCCAGGCGCCAGGAACACGCTGCTGTTGCAGTCGATGAAGCACTGCATCGGCTTGGCGTTCGCCGCCATCTCGGTGATTTCGGTGTAGCCGAGGTCATTGCCTTCCCTGGTCCATTCGCGCTTGCATTCCTGCACGAGCCACAGTCCCATGATGTTTTTCAGGAAGCGAATCGTTCCGCCCACGCCGCCCTCGTTGGTGAAATTGTAGTCGAGCGTCTTGTCGTTGATGATCGGCTTCGGCGCTTCGATGCCCATCAGCGACCACGTGCCGCACGAGATGTAGCACCATCCGCTGCTGCCTTTTGCGGGGACGGCGGCGACGGCGGACGCGGTGTCATGCGAGCCGACGGCCACCACCGGCACGGGGCCGGCGCCGGTCTCCGACGCGATGTCGGCCCGCAGGTTCGCGATCCGCTCGCCCGGCATGATCACGTCGGGCACGATCCGGAACGGGATGCCGAGCTTGTCGAACAGCGGCTTCACCCAGCGGCCGTCGCGCGGATCCATCAACTGCGAAGTCGTACCGTCTGTGTATTCATCCACGATACGGCCGGTGAACAGGTAATTGAGCAGATCGGGCATCATCAGCAGGCGGTCGGCGGCGTCCAGCAGCGGCGATTTCGCCAGCACCATCGCGTAGAGCTGGAACAACGTGTTGAGCTGTATGAACTGAATGCCGGTGAGCTGGAAGATTTCGCGGCGTGGCACCACCGAAAACACCTTCTCCATGATGCCGTCGGTGCGGGAATCGCGGTAGTGATACGGATTGCCGAGCAGCGAGCCGTCGCGCGCGAGCAGGGCGTAGTCCACGCCCCAGGTGTCCACGGCGAGGCTGTCGATTCCACCGGCCTTGGCGACGGCGTTGGCCGTAGCCTGCTTGAGGTTGGCGAAAATCGCCAGCGCATTCCAGTAAATGTGGTCAAGGACCTTCACGGGGACGTTCGGGAAACGATGGACTTCCTCGATGATCAGCTTCTTGCCGTCGAATCGGCCGAGCATGCCGCGGCCGCTTTCGGCACCGAGATCGAGGGCGAGGTATTTGCGTTCGGCAGACATAGGCGCTCCCTGTGAATCCGGATGGTCATTTCCTGTGACGATTTCCGTATATGATGCCGAATGGCGGGCGAGATTTCAACTGGTTTTTCGGCTGAATTCACCCGAAACAGCGGCGTGATGGTCTGACAACGAAACAGGGCTCTCGTGACCGTGGTCGTGGCTCCCTGCATGCCCGTTCACGGGCATTCCCCGGCTTCCGAGCCGGGTGTTAGCACCGTCGTTTACGGCGGTGTACGGGTTTGTCGGCCATGGCCCACCTGCCGCCAATCGGCGGGGAATCTGTGAACTGCGGAAAAAAGTACGAACTTTTTCCTCGTCAGATCGTCTACATGAATGTAAGGAGTTGTAACGGCCGCGCCTGCTTGTCGTAGAAAGGCAGACTAATGTCCGCGAGAACTCGAAACGTCCTCTACATCGTCTTCATCGTCGTCAGTCTCACCATCATTCTTGGCTTGTCTATCAGCTATGTAGCAATTGCCAGGTCATTCTCGGTTCCGGTTCATCACGATCAGTCGATGGGGACAGCGGAGCCTGCAATAGACGTTCCGCTGGCCCATCGTACGGACTTCGACCTGCAGGCGACATCCCGATAGGCATCCGTCATTCTGCTCGGCGCAAACCGTGCGCATGCCTTGACAGGCTCATCCTCCGATTATATACTAATAGGCCCACGTTTCGCGCCGGATCCGGGATGCGCCGATTTCATCGTGCCGGAGGATCATGGAAAATGAACCGCTCGCCTCGATTGCTTCTGCTGCTGATGGCCGTCGCGCTGCCGTTGAGTGCGCCCGCCGTCCGGGCCGATGTCTGGCCCATCCCCGGCGATGCCAACCTCGACTGCAAGGTCGACATCCTCGATCTGCTTCTCATCCGCAGCAAGCTCGGCCTGCAGCCCGCCGACGCCGACAACTGGAAGGCCGACGCCACCCAGGACGGCCGGATCAACATCCTCGATCTCATCGCCGTCCGCAACAGCCTGAACA
>DATKYA010000020.1:0-3685 GCA_035528775.1 Planctomycetota bacterium
GCCGAACAGACAGATGAAAATCAGCGTGTGCCGGGTCATCATCGGAATCCCCATACGCCGGTCAATTCGTCAAGGCAAACAGAATCCAGTTCGTCGTCCACTGGTAAACCTGCTCGCGGAAATAATTGTTGCCGCCGTGGCCGATGCCTTCGCCAATGGGATTGGCGGCGGTGGGCGGGGTGGACACCTCCCACGCGCAGCCATCATCGTTGGGGCTGACAAACACAGCCACGCGGTTGTCGAGCAGGTAGTACAGCCAGTAGCGGTTCTCGCCGATGCCGGAGGTGCCGGGCCAGGCGGTACTGTAAATCATCTTGAAGGCGTCCGCCACGCGCGGATCGGTTTCCAGCAGCACGACCGGATCGGCGCCGGGAATCAACTTGTCGACCTGCGACGGGATCGAATCGCCGAAGGCGCTGCCTCGCAGGTAGCAGTCATCCATGTACAGCGTGCCGCCGCGTTTCAGGAATAGCGTCAGGTTCTCCACTTCCTCATCGTTGAGCGTGAACCCGAGGTGCCCGGTGAAGTAGATGACGGTATAGTCGAACAGCTCGTCGCTGCCGGGGTCGAGGCCGTTGTTATCGATGTAGACTGGCAGGCCAGTGCGTTTGTTGACCTGGTCGAGGAACTGCGGCACGGCTGTGGGGTCGGCGTTCCAGTCCATCGGGTGGGCGGGCCTGAGGCGGCGGATGGCGACCTTGTTGCGGTGTTCTTCCTCCTCGGCGGCGGAGCGCTTGCGGGCCTCGTCAGCCGAAAGCACGGTGCGGTTGAGCTTGCCCACCTTGTCTTTCCAGCCGGCATGGGCGGGAGCACACGGCAGCAGCACGCCGGCGAGGATCATCGCCAGACCGAATGCAAATCGTACGGGTGCGGCTCTATTCTCGCGTGGTTGCATTCTTGCCTCCGGACAGGCCGAGGAAGTAACGCGCGGCCTCGTCTTCGGTGGCGGGGCCGAGCGCTTCCTTCGCCACGTTGGTCTTCAGCTCATGCCGGTCGATCACGAATTCCTTCTGCGTGCGAACGGTCTTCTTCGGCGACACGAGCAGGTCGGTGTTGCGCTTGGTTGTGCGGAGCTGCCCCAGCATCATCGCAGCTCGCTGGTCCATGAACAGGTAATCGTTGAGCGCGAACGCGCTCAGATCCTGCGCCACCACAATAACCTCGACGGGCGCCGACATCCCCTGCCCGGGGCCGGTCTCGCTCTCGGTGTTGTTATCGGTGGCGGTGACCGTGATCGTGAGCTTCTCACCGGGCCTGATCGGCGGCTGGGCGTCCTTGAACATGGCAGAAAACACGTCCTTCACCAGGTCCCGCGGCGGATCGTACTTGCGTGAAACGGATCCCTTGCGCGTGCCGGTCTCCGTGAGGAACTTGTCCAGCGGCTCGATGGTGTAATCGAGCTTGACCTCCGCCACGCCGAAATCGTCCTCGGCCGTCCACGGCACGCCGAACGATGCGAGCTGGTCGGGCATCAGCATCAACTCCTTCTTGCGAATGCCGAGCTGGACCGACGGGCTTCTGTCGGGCTCCGGGATGACCTCGAAACTGACGGGGTTCTCCATCTCAAAGCCGGGCCCGAGCTCGCCGGTGAGGTTGACGGTCGCCTTGTCGGGCTTGGTGACCGTGAACGAGAAATGGCCGAACCGCCCGGTGATTGGCAGCGTTTGGCGGGTGCCGTCCTGCCACTGCACGAAGCAGCGGTCGGGGTGGAGGTTGGTGCTTGCCCCGAAGCTGACCATGATGGACGTGCCCATCAGCGCCTTGATGCGAGGCACGCGGCCCACGATCGATCGCGGGGGCTGGCCGGTGTAGGGCGGGAAGACCAGCTCGTAGTTGATGGCGGTGAGCAGCGGGAGGTCGCCCACGCGAATCCGGTACGACTGCGATTGGCGCCCGGAGTACTCGAACCGGTACTCGAACGACTCCTGCGGGTCCAGCCGCAGCGACGCCTTGCGGTCAGTCAGGGGAAGCTCCATGATTTCCTCCTCGCGGGCGGCGATCCTGCGGGTGACCAACGACACGCGGCGCTGGCGGGCGCCCACCACTTCCACGCCCAGCGTGACCGGCCGGCCCCGCACCACCGCCTGGTTGCCCGGTGTGACGCGCAGCTCGATCGGGAAGAAGCTGTCGAGCAGGGCAGCGTAGGCCTGGCGGAGGCGGTCCGCGCGGGTCATGATGGAATTGCTCGCGAACGCCACGCACAGAACCGCCGCGAGCACCACCCCGGCCGATGCCGTGAGGAACTGCCGGGCACGCGTGCGGTCGACCAGCCGGCGGACGTCCGACTCCCGCAGCGTCCGGGCCGTCTGCGCCACAAGCTCGCGAACCAGCACCGGCGCGTAACCGAGCGGCTTGCCCGATTGCTCGGCCTCCGCCACTTCGGCCCCAAGCTCAAGCGAGCCGATCACGCGGTTGTCGAGCTTGCCGTGCAGTTGCTCGATGGCGAGCGCCTCGTGTTTGGGGCGCACACGTCGAAGCATCGGGCGCAGTACGTGCCAGGCTGCGATCCAGACGCCGGCGGCCACGATTGCGGCAAACAGCCCCAGCAGCGCCCAGCCGGGCAGCCCGATCAGCCAGTCGGCGAAGAACCACACGAGCAGTGCGCCCAGGGCGATCGCGATCAGCCGGCCCAGGCCTTCCAGGCAGCGCCAGCGCCGCCGGAACCGGCCGAACCGGACAACCGTGCTCGCGATGATTGCGTAATCGGGCTGTTTCGTGAGATGCGTCATACCATTCCCCGCCTCTTGCGGATGAAGCAATCGATGGAAACGATGGCGATGAGCAGCACCACCGCGAGCGGCAGGTTCCACAGGGCGATGGTGACGGTCTGGGTGACGCGGCGCGGCGAGGTTTTGACGGCGGCGAGCAATGCGTCGGCTTCGTCGGGGCGGAATGCCCTGCCACCGGTCGCCGTGGCGAACCGCGCCATAGCGTCGGGCTTCGCTCGTGGGTCGTCGAGCTCCTCATAGCCTTCGCCGGCGACGATCTCCTGCTCCACGGTTTTCTCGTTGAAGACGGTCTGCACCTTCCACGTGCCGGGCAGGTCGACGTCGATGTCGTACTCGTACAGGCCGGGCTTCTGGCGGCTGTCGCGCGGAATGATCTGCACGGTGCGGCCGTCGGGCGCCGTCACGTTCACGAGCAGGCGGGCGTCACGCAGCGGCTTGTAGAGGGAATCGACCAGCCGCGTCGATAGCGTGATGCGCTGGCCGACGGTGACGTTGGACTGGTGCCGCATGACCTGCGGCTCGTTGGGCGCGATGCGTGGGTCGGGCGCCAGGAAGCGAACCGTGTTGCCCCAGAAGCCGCGGTAGTACTCCGGCGCGTCCTTCGGTCGCTGCATCTGCCACCGCCACGTCGTATCGAACGCGAGCGACAGCACCTTGCCCTTGCCGACGTTCTGCACGGCCATAACGGGGACGTTGACGGCCTTGTCGTCCTGCGTGATCTCGCGGACGGCCAGCAGGCTGGCGCCGGGCTTCACCCTGTCGAACCGGTTGCAGCCGTCGATGGTCGGCAGGTCGTCCAGCCACGCGCTCGCGTTCGCGTCGTCGCTGTCCCACGTGAGCCGCATGATCGGGTGAGCCAGGCCGGTGGGCGTGGGGATGACCGTGAACTTGCCTTTCATCTGCGGCTCGCGAACGCCCTCCAGCTCGAACGGCAGGATACGGGCGAGCACGGAGGT
>DATKYA010000021.1:0-2973 GCA_035528775.1 Planctomycetota bacterium
CCGGTAAATCTCAAGACCCTGGAAGATGTGTGCGCTATGGCCGTGGATGATGTCGGCCCCGGCGTCGAGCATCTCGTGTGCGAAGCGGATGAACGCGTCGGCGGGGCGCTGGCGCATGTTCGGCCCCCAGTGAAGGCTGAGGATGAGCAGGTCGGCGGCGGCGCGTGCGGTGCGAACGGCTTCGGCCAACCGCGCGGCGCCCTCGGGCGTGATCTCCACGTAGTTCACCCCCGGCGTGTCGGTAGTTGCCAGCCATTCGGGGAGGTTGTCGGTGGCGCCGATCACGGCGACGCGGATTCCGGCAACGTCGACGACCGCGGGCGCCGCGGCCTCATGGATGTTCAGCCCGGCACCGCAGCAGGGGATTCCGGCATCGCGCAGCGTTCGCAGCGTCTCCTGCAGGCCGTCAGTCTCGTAGTCGAGCACGTGGTTGTTGGCGAGGTCCACCGCGCTGATCCGGGCCGCCTTGAGCACGGCGATCGCTGGAGCGGGATCGGCCCGGAAATGGAACACCTTGGGCGTGCGCGTCCACGGCGTTGCCGATTTCGTGAGGGCACACTCGAGATTGATCAGCGAGAAATCGGCCGACATGATCAGGGGCAGGGTGTCGCCCCAGAAGTAGTCGGGTGAGACTTGGCGCATGTAGTCGTTCACCAGCCTGCCCAGCATAACGTCGCCCACGATGACGATCTTCATTCCCGGTTACCCCCTGGACGTGCTGCCGTTCACGCCGGCGCCGGCGCGGCAATCCGCTCGCCGACCTTGATTGCGAGATCGCGCAGTCGGCAGCAGTAACCCCATTCGTTGTCGTACCAGGCGGCGACGCGCACGAGGTGGTCGCCGAGCACGGCGGTCGACTGCAGGTCTACGCGGGCCGACGCCGAGTCGCCGATGATGTCGGCCGAGACCAGCTCGTCGCTGGAGACGTTGAGCAGGCCTTTCATCGCGTCGGAGTCGCTCGCCTGCTGGAATGCCTTGTTCACCGAACCGACGCTCACCGGGCGGTCTGTCTGCACGACGAAGTCGATGATGGACCCGCAGACGACGGGCACGCGCAGAGCGCTGGCGTGCAGCCGGCCGCTGAGGGCGGGGATGACGAGCGCGAGTGCCTTGGCGGCGCCGGTCGACGTTGGCACGATAGACTCCGCGGCGGCCCGCCCCCGCCGCCATTTCTTGTCGGGGCTGTCCACCACCTTCTGCGACGCGGTGTAGGCGTGGGCGGTGCTCAGGAACGCGTGCTGGATGCCGAACGCGTCGTGCAGCACTTTCGCCACCACCGCCGCGCAGTTGGTGGTGCAGGAAGCGTTGCTGACAATGTGGTGCTTCTCGGGGTCGTAGATGTGCCAGTTGACGCCGAGGACGATGGTGGCGTCGGCGCCGGCGTCCTTCGCGGGTGCGCTCAGCAGCACTTTCCCCGCCCCGGCCTTGAGGTGCCTCGACGCCCCCTCGCGGTCGAGGAATATCCCCGAACACTCCAGCACGATGTCGATGTCCATGTCCTTCCACGGCAGGGCCGCGGGGTCTTTCTCGTTGAACATCTTGATGGACCACCTGCCGGCGGTCAGCCTGTCGCCCTGGATGGAAACGTCGTCCCACGTGCGATAGACCGAGTCGTATTTCAGCAGGTAGGCCAGGTTGTCGAACGGCGCGATGTCGTTTACCGCCACAATATCGAGATCGGAGTCCTTCGCGCAGCGAAGCAGTGTGCGTCCGATCCGTCCGAATCCGTTGATTGCTACTCTTGGCATGGAAAATCTCCCCCCGATTGAACAGGTGCTCCTAGTACGTAACCCCGTTGGAGGGCGATAAGTTCACTATGAGAGGAATCCGGGCTGGGTCAGAGGCGGAGACGGAATGCTGGGGGCAAAATGATGAAGATTCCCCTGTTTGGCCATCATTCCGGCGGCCCTGCCGGACGATCTCACGCCATTGCATCCGAAGCCTGTGGGGAAGAATCTCGAACATTCGCGAAAAATGATGCGGCATGGCCGCAATCATGGTGTGCACTTCTGTGATTCCCGCCATGCGGCAAGCTTCGGAGGGTGAATAGGGGGCTTTTTCTCATCCTGGTGGCTATGGGTTGCACCCTCGCTTCCGGCTCACCGGCAGCCATGGCGTGGTTTCGTTCCACTGGGCCAGCCGCGCGCGCAGCTCATCGCGGTCGGCGGCCTGGACGGCGCTGCCTGCGAGATTCGTCATCTGGTATGGATCGGTGCGGAGGTCGTAGAAGCCCCAGTCGTCGTCGATGCCGCGCCAGTCGTCGGCCAGGCGCACACCGTACAGGTGCGTGGGCGTGCGGACGCCGATGCACGGGCGCTTGAAGAAAAACTGATCGGTCTCGATGAACGCGGCGTTGCCGGGCAGCTCGTCGCATTGCCGCCGCAGGACCGGCAGCAGGCTGCGGCCCTGCACGTGAGGCGGCACCTCCAGTTGGCACAAGTCCAGCAGCGTGGGGGCCACGTCGATGATCTGCGCGATCTGGCGGGTGTTCGCCTGCGCCGCAATTTCCGGCGGATACCACACGATCAGCGGGATGCGGATCGACTCCTCGAACAGGCAATCCTTGTTGAAAAGCTGGTGGCTGCCCAGGTTGTCGCCGTGGTCCGACACGAACACGACGATGGTGTTGTTGAGCAGGCGGTTCTGCTCGAGGATCGCCATCAGGCGGCCGACGTAATCGTCGGTGCAGGTGACGGCTCCGTAGTAGAACGCGGTGAGGTCGCGGAGGTCGAAGCCATCGGGCATGCGGTCCGTTTCGCGCTCGCCGAACTCGGTCGGGTATCCCTCGCACGAACCCCAGCATCCGCCGGGACACGTCCGCCAGAAGTAATCCCAGATCGTGTAGATTCTGAACCAGTGCTCGCTGTGGGCGAGCCGGCCGTCGTGCCAGGCGTTCGGGCGGATCGGCACCTCGGTCTTGCCGTACATCGTCAGGTAGCGCTCGGGCAGGTCGTCGCGGCCGATCGGCTCGTG
>DATKYA010000022.1:0-2382 GCA_035528775.1 Planctomycetota bacterium
GTCCGCGTCCTGGAGAACGTGCGCGCCCGCCACGTTTTCATCGTGCAAGGGACGTGTTTTCCCACAAATGACAACTTCATGGAACTGCTGTTCTGGATAGACGCCATGAAGCGGGCGAGTGCCGGCGAGGTGACGGCCGTCATCCCCTTCTTCAGCTACGCGAAAGGCGACAAGAAGGACGAGCCGCGCGTCAGCATTCGCGGCCGAGTCTGTGCCGATGCACTGGAAGCAGCGGGCGTCGACCGCGTGGTGACCATGGACCTCCACGCTCCGCAGGTGCAGGGATTCTTCAGGGTACCCGTCGATCACCTCTATGCCCTCCCGTCCTTTTGCGAATACGTGGGAAAACTGAAACTGCCCAACCTGATGATCGCCTCGCCAGACGAGGGCTACGTGCGAATGGCCCGCAAGTATGCCAGCATTCTTGGCACCGAAATGGCCGTTGGCGACAAGTATCGGGCCGGGCACAACGAGCAGGCGGAAGTCCGCGGCATTCTTGGCAACGTTGAAGGACGCACCGTGCTGATCGTAGATGATTTCGCACTCACCGGCGGCTCGCTTGCCGCCATGGCCCGCGCCCTGATCGACCACGGCGCGCGCGAAGTGTATGCCGCCGTCTCACACGGCCTGCTCACGAAAGGCGCAACAGAGGCGATCGAGGCCAGCCCGCTCAAGCAGCTTATCGTCACCGATTCAGTCGAGAACCGCCCCGAAAAGCTCAGCCCGAAGATCAAGGTCGTTTCGGTGGCACCCCTGTTTGCCGAGGCCATCCGCCGCATCTACTACCACGAGAGCATTAGCGCACTCTTCCCACCGTAGCGAACGATGAACGATGAACGATGAATGAAGACCGATGAGTAATGAACGTCCAAGTATCCCTGAACGCATCACCCATCCACCGCATCGTCAACCGCTTCCCGTTGACCGTTGACCGTTGACCGTTACCCATTGAACGATGACCGTTGAGTCTTCCTCTTCCGTTCGACGTTCAGCGTTCGACGTTCGCTCTTCCTCTTTCCTCCTCCCGTCCTCCTGTCCTCCCGTCCTCCCGTCATCTTTCCTCTTCGGCAAGTAGCGTGCCAACCGCCCTTCGGAATTCGGCGCTGGCGGTCCGGTATTGCCATCGGGCTTGCGCGGCCGAGGCTTCCGCGCGCGCCAGGGCCGTCTGAGCGTCCAGCAGTTCGTTCACCGTGGCGGCTCCATTGCGGTATCGTTCGCGGGTCGTGCGGTAGCTTTCCTCCGCGCGCTGCACCAGCACGGCAGCCGCCGCGATCCCCTCGTATGCCTCCGTCAGCCTGGACTGGGCCAACCATACCTCCGATCGCACCTCCAGCACCGTGCCGGCTGCCTGGGCCTCCGCCTGCGATTGTTCCGACTTCGTGCGTGACAATCGCCGAAGCTTCACCAGCCCCTCAAACACCGGGTACGACGCGAACACGCCGTAGAACCACGCCTGTCCCTTCGGGAACAGCTCCGTCCCCTGCTGGACGTAGACGCCCGTCAGCGAGATGCTGGGGCCGAACGCACTCTTGGCGCCTGACACCGAGCGGCGTGCCGCATCGACATTGTGGAGCGCGGACATCACCTCCGGGCGCCGATGGACCGCCTGATCCAGGGCTTTCTGCAAGTCAATCTCATCCGGTGAAACGATGTGATCTGGCGGAGGTACAACGTCAATGCTCATCTCGACCGGCAGGCCCATGGCCGTGTTGAGGTTGCCGCGGGCCGTCCGGACCAGGCTGTTTGCTCGGACGAGATCAAGCCGCGCCTGGGCGAGGTCGACGTCGGCGCGGAGCACGTCGATCTCCGGAGCGGCGCCCACGTCACGCCGGTCTCTGGCGAGCTGCAGATTATCTTTCGCCCTGTCGACTGTCTTCCGTGCGATGGTTTGCGCCTCCTGTGCAACCTGCAGTGCATAGAAGGCCTGGTACACGTTCAGCGCGATATCCAGGCGCGCCCGGGCCAGATCGCTCTCTGCAATGCCCTTGCGCGCCATTGCCGCCTTCAACTGCGAATACCGGCTCCCGAAATCGTAGAGCGTCCACGTGAAAATACCGGTGAGGAAGTACGAGTCTCGTGCCGGGATGTCGAACGACAACGTGCCTCCCTGTGGCGTCGTTGATTGAAAAAAATTGTGCGCCTCGACGCGGCTGTAGCCGATGATGCCGGTCAGCTTCGGGAAGTAGGCCGATCGTGCCTCGCCGATCGCGTGCCGGGCGGCGGCAACGCCCTCGCGAGCTGCCCGCTGCACGGGGTTGTTGTCCAGCGCGATCCGCACACACGCGTCGAGCGTCAGAGGCTCGGACGGCCCCGGCGCGGCTCCGCGGCCGGGTTCCGCTGCATGCATGACCTCCGTGCGCGGAAGGTAGTCTTCCACCCGCG
>DATKYA010000023.1:0-3846 GCA_035528775.1 Planctomycetota bacterium
TGGGCAAAATCCTCTGGCACAAGCAACTCGACGACGGCTCCTACGAGAACGGCCTCGAATTCTGGTGGCTTGGCTGGACCGGCGAAGAAGGAGAAGACGAGCAGAAGAAGGACAAGAGAGGGAATGGCATGAACGCGACGAGGACGGAATGAAGAGAATGAAGAAAATGATGAATGATGAATGATGAATGATGAATGGAAGAGGAAGAGAAGACAAGAGAACAGACATTCCTCATTCCTCATTGCGCGTTGAGCGTTCCTCTTCATTCCGCATTCATCATTCATCATTTTCCGCCGCCAAACCCTACCCATCGCGGTCTTCATTCCATTGATGTTGACCATTGCCCGTTGCGTCTTGACTGCCGAAGACTCGTCCTCATTCTTCATTCTTCATTCCTCATTGGCTGTTGAGCGTGCCTCTTCATTGCGCATTCATCATTCATCATTCATCATTCTTCTCCGGAACCTCCTCGCCTGCCGTGCGTCTATTCCCGTGGGAGCACCAATAGCCCCGGGCGCAAAGCCGGCGGCACACAGCCCACAGAAAGGAGGCGCTACGATGTTCGGAAAGCTCGTACTGCGGACGCTCGGATGGGTGGGGATGGCGGTGGCGATCGTCGCGTCGGCGGCGGTCGCGCAGGACAAGACGGTCAACCCCGGAAATCCCGGGGAGCCGGCGCTCGAGCAACTCGGGCGCGAACAGAAGTGGCGCGACGAGCGGGCACGCTTCCTCGCGGATCATCACACGCGGGCCGCAATCGCCCGCTACGACGAACTCGACTTCGAAGCCGCGAACGCGGAATTCGAGAAAGCCCTGCAATACGACCCGCGCCGTAAGGACGCCCGCGACTACCTGCGCAGGACGCAGGCCATCCTTGGCCTCCGCCAGGCACCCGTGCTGGACCAGTACCGGCGGTCGGTTAACATCGAGCTCGAGCTTGCCCGCCAGCAGATGAAGGTCGGACTCGACAAGGCCGGAAGCTTCTATGACAACGGGGAATTCACCGAGGCGGTCGCCATGCTGGACCGCGTGCGTGAGCTGGCTCGATACCTCGCTCCGTCGATGAACGTTGAACCCTGCAAGTCGCAGGCCGATGAGCTGCTCGCGAAAGCCGAAGCCGCCCGCGACGCACGCCAGGCACAGGAGCAGGACGCCATCCGCCGGAAAGCCGAGCGGGTCGTGAAGTCGAACGAGCGGGCCGCGAAGGCTCGCGACGAGCAGCGCGTCGAACGCCTGCTCAACAAGGCCCGCGACCTCATGCTGCAGTACCGCTACCAGGAGGCGAAGTCGATCGGCGAGACCGTGCTGAAGGCCGATCCTGCGAACACCGAGGCCGCCCGGCTGCGCGACATCGCCGTGAACGCCGGCATCGCCCACGCGCTTGCCGAAACCGCCCGCAACGCCAACCAGGAAACACTGCTCGCCATGGCCCAGGTGGATGAGGCGTGCGTGCCCTATACCGAGACGCTGCGGTATCCTGCCGACTGGGGCCGGATCATCCGTCGCAAGGTCGAAACGATCGGCGGCGAACCCGAGCAGGAGCCTGCGTGGATGCCCGGCCTCCGGGAGAAGCTCGACCAGCGGGTCTCCTTCGATTTCGTTGAGACGCCCCTGCCCGACGTCGTCACCTTCCTGCAGCAGGTGACAAACGCCACGATCATCCTCGACCAGAAGTCGCTGCTGGCAATCCCGGTGGCGGAGGTGACCCTGAGAGTGACGGACATGCCGCTCAGCCAGGGGCTTGACTGGATCGTGAAGCAGGTGGGGCTGCGGTACACGCTCAGGAACAACGCGGTGTTGATCGGTAACGCCGATGCGGTCGCCGGCGAGCCACGCCTGAAGTTCTACGACATCACCGACCTGACGGTGAAGATTCGCGATTTTCCCGGCGACATGCGCCGCCTCCGCGACGTCAGCCTGAACCAATCAGGCCCGGGTGGTAAAGTCTGGCCCGGCGAGGATGATCCGAAAAGGGAAGAGACCGACGCCGGGCTGACAATCTTGGATCTCATCAAGAACGCCATCGGGGCCGACAATTGGGGAGACGAGACGATAGTCCTCATTGAGCGTTGATGTCCACTGGGTTCATTCTGCCCATTACGTCCATTTTATCCATCGGATGGACCAAGTGGACGTAGCGGACGAAATGGACGAAGTGGGCGCGGGGAACCATCTGCAAGAAATTGTAATGTTTCCTCTTGACATTACCGGCCGAACCGATATAATTCGACAGCGCACGAGCAAGACAGGCGAGGGCGCGGATGAAGATAGTGTTTCTGGGGACTCCTGAATTCGCAGTCCCCTCACTGGAGGCGATCATCAAGGCAGGATACGACCTGCCGCTGGTGGTCACTCAGCCCGACCGCCCCAAGGGGCGGGAGGGGAAGCCGCAACCGCCGCCTGTGAAGCTCCTGGCCCAAGCTCACGGGATTCCGGTGTGTCAGCCCGAGTCCGTGAACTCCGAGGAATCGGTTCCCAGGCTGGCGGCCGAGCAGCCCGACGTGCTTGTGGTGGCGGCCTTCGGGCAGATCCTCAGGAAGCGGGTGATCGAGCTTCCGCGAATCGCGTGCGTCAACGTGCATGCGTCGCTGCTGCCGAAATACCGCGGAGCCGCCCCGGTGCCCGCTGCCATTCTCAATGGCGAACGCATCTCGGGCGTCACGATCCAGAAGGTCGTGCGAAAGCTCGACGCGGGCGACATAATCCGGCAGGAGTCGATCCCGATCGGGGATGACGAGACGGCCGGCGAGCTCGCCGAGCGGCTGGCCCGGCTGGGCGGCACATTGCTCATTGAAGCACTGCGAGATCTGGAGCACGGCACGGCACGGTTCGTGCCGCAGGATGATTCGCTGGCCACATCCGCCCCGATGCTGACCAAGGCCGACGGGCTGATTCGGTGGTCGCAGAACGCCGAGCAGGTGGCCCGGCACGTGCGGGCGATGACGCCTTGGCCGGGAGCGTTCACGTTCCTGGCACGCGGCGCTCAGCCGCTGCGGATCACGATCAAGCGGGCGCGGCCCGAAAGCCGCGGCAACGAGCAGCCCGGCGAACCGGGCGTGATCGTGAGCGTTAGCCGCGAGCGATTCGCCGTGAAGGCCGGCTGCGGCGTGGTCCTCGTCGAAGAGCTGCAACCTGCCGGGAAGCGGCAGATGTCCGCCGCGGAGTTCATCCGCGGGTACCGTATTTCAACGGGAGAGCGGTTTGCAGACGGTTGACTCGGCAATCATCGCCCTGAACAACCTGATCGTCAGGACACGCAGCAAGAAGGTCAGGCCGGAAAACCTCTTGCTGCTGCTGTCGTCCTGCCTGCAAAACTCAAAGTGCAAGCAGAACCTGGCCCACGAGGTGGGCAACTGCAAGCGGTGCGGCGGCTGTAAGGTCGGCGAGCTGCTGAAGCTGGCGGACCGATCGGGCGTACGGCCTTTCCTGGCAACGGGCGGCAAGATCGCCCTGCTGGAAGCCCGCAAGGCCGAGATCAAGGCGATCGTGGCCGTGGCCTGCGAGAAGGAACTTCGCGAAGGAATCCTCGCCGCATTCCCCAAGCGGGTGCTGGCCGTGGTGAACATCAGGACGTGCGGGCCGTGCAGGGACTGCTCGGTGGACGTGGCCGAAGTGGAGCAGGCCGTGCGCGCCCTGCTGGAAAACGACAACGAGCGTGGAACTCCGGGCGTACCGGAATGACAACTATCGCACTGTGTGCCTTTTCCCCAGATGGACAGGAGTACCCTCAATGTCAACGGTGGTGAGAATTGGCGAGATTGGTTGCTTGGTGCTGGTGCTGCTTGCCTTGCTGGTTCTTCCGGTGGGCGGGCAGGAGAAAGTAATCGACTTCGGCGGAGGCGAGAA
>DATKYA010000024.1:0-6612 GCA_035528775.1 Planctomycetota bacterium
TGTCTGCTTCATCTGCTGGCGGATCGTCGCCAAGGCGTTGCGCAGGCGCTTCTCGCTTGCCGGGCTGATGCAGCGCAGGCCGAAGGTGGGTGGGTCACGATGTACCGCGCCGGGGCCGCGTGAGGACCGGACTGATCTTGATTCGTTAATGGCGAGCGAGTATGATTTCATTCAGGCTCGCGAGTACGGCGTGACTATCCACCCCGGAACCAGGACTTTCCCCTGGAACGACAGGTTCCCCTCCTTGAGTTCGTGCCGATACCGGAGCCAGTCCCCAACCGGCAGGTTGCCGTAGGGGACGTCATTGGTCAAGCCCAACGGATGTCCGGAATGAGCGTAGGAACGTGGTCGTTCCAGATGGTCGGCCTTGGTGTAAGGTTTGGGAGCATTCCATGCCGATGCGGCCGATCTCAGGACCTGTATCCTCCCACTTCTGTTATTCGCGCACAGCTCTGACGTCTACGAGGAGGAACTGGCGGGCGCACTCGAGGAATCCGGCGGCGTGGGCGCAGTATGCTGAGTTCGGCACGTGCTCGCAGTCGTCATCAAGACTGATCGCCTTACCGAAGAGTACCGAAGAGGAGACCAAGCTACTATGAAACCGATCCAGACCTTCATCGCCGTCCCATCCCTGCCGGCCTCGTTGGGACATCTGCGAGAACTGGCCCACAACCTGCGCTGGGCGTGGGACCATGATGCCATCGAGCTTTTCCGGCGATTGGATAGCGTCCTATGGGAGACGACGGGGCATAACCCCGTCCTCATGCTGGGGATGATCGATCAGGAAAAACTCGAAGCCGCAGCTTCTGACGAAGGGCTGCTGGCGCACCTGGGGCGCGTGGTGCGGGACCTCGACGCCTATAAGGCGGCTGAATCCACGTGGTTCCAGCGAGTCCACGGCCCCGTGCAAGGCCCGCTCGTGGCCTACTTCTCGGCCGAATTCGGCCTGACGGAGTGCCTCTCGATCTTCGCCGGCGGGCTGGGGGTGTTGGCTGGGGATTACCTCAAGTCAGCCAGCGACCTGGGCGTGCCTCTCGTAGGAGTGGGGCTGCTCTACCAGCAGGGCTATTTCCGGCAGTATCTGAACGAAGTCGGCTGGCAGCAGGAAGCATACGAGGACAACGACTTCCAGAATCTGCCCTTGGCTTTGCAGCGCAAGCCGGACGGGGGGCCGCTCACCGTAGAAGTCATCCTCCCCGGCCGGGCGGTTGCCGCCCAGATATGGTTGGCACAGGTGGGCCGCGTGCCGCTCTACCTCTTGGACACCAATATCGCGGCAAACCGGCCGGAAGACCGCGACATCACCGACCAGTTGTACGGCGGCGACGTTGAGATGCGCATCAAGCAGGAGCTGGTGTTGGGCATCGGCGGCTACCGCGCCTTGGATGCCCTGGGCGTCGAGCCGACTGTTTTTCATATGAATGAGGGACACTCCGCCTTTCTGGCTCTGGAACGGATCCGCCGAATGATGGAAACTCACGGGCTCGCGTTTGCCGAAGCGCGAGAGGCCGCATCGGCCGGATTGGTTTTCACCACGCACACGTCCGTTGCAGCCGGACAGGACTACTTCCCGCCTGAGCTCGTGGATCGCTACGTGGGCAGCTATGCCCGCGCCTTGGGCCTCTCCCATCACGACTTCCTGGCGATAGGGAGGCGAAACGCCGGGGACGACCGTGAAGCGTTCTGCATGACCATTCTCGCTCTTCGTCTGGCCGCCCGGAGCAATGGTGTGAGCCGGTTGCACTCCCAGGTCAGCCGCCGAATGTGGCAGGGGCTTTGGCCCGCAGTTCCTGAGCACGAGGTCCCCATCGCTCACGTCACCAACGGCGTTCACTTCCAGTCGTGGATCTCTCGCGAGACGAAAGAGCTGTACGACCGCTACCTGGGACCACGCTGGCGTGAGGATGTGGCCGACCAGACGGTGTGGCAGCGGGCAGACCACATCGTAGCCGAGGAACTGTGGCGCACGCACGAGCGGCGGCGGGAGAGGCTGGTGGCGTTCAGCCGCCGCCATCTCCGCAGCCAGTTGGGGCGGCGTGGCGCGTCCCGGACGGCGCTCGATATGGCCGATGAGGTGCTGGACCCCGAGGCCCTGACGATTGGCTTTGCGCGTCGCTTTGCCACCTACAAGCGGGCAAGCCTGCTGTTACGCGATCCCGACCGGTTGGCGCGCATCCTCAATCACCCTGGCCGGCCGGTGCAGATCATCCTGGCCGGCAAAGCTCATCCTCACGATGATCCGGGCAAGGGGCTGATCAAGCAGATCGTGGAGTTGGCCCGTCAGGATGCCTTCCGGCGGCGGCTGGTTTTCCTCGAGGACTATGACATGGCCGTCGCGCGGTACCTTGTGCAGGGATCCGATGTGTGGCTGAACACGCCGCTTCGGCTGCACGAGGCTAGCGGCACCAGCGGCATGAAGGCTGCAGCAAACGGCGTTCTCAACCTCAGTGTCCTGGACGGGTGGTGGGACGAGGCTTATCAGCCCGAAGTGGGCTGGGCCATCGGGCGGCGGGAGACCTACGACAACAGCAGCTATCAGGACCAGGTGGAGGCCGAAGCTCTCTATGGCTTGCTGGAGCAGGAAGTGGTTCCCCTCTTCTACGACCGGAGCGGCGACGGATTGCCTCGCCGCTGGATCGCCCGAATGAGGGCGTCTATCCAGACCTTGTGCCGCTCCTTCAACACACATCGCATGGTAGGGGAATATACGGAGCGCTGTTACCTGCCGGCGGCCACGCACTACCGTGAGCTCACGCTCAGCGAGATGGCCCGAGCCAAGGCTCTGGCGGCATGGAAGAGCCGTCTGCAGGCGAGTTGGTCTCGCGTCCGCATCGAGGCGGTAAGCGCCGACCAGCCAACGGAAGTTCACGTCGGTCGCGAGTTTCGTGTCCAGGCGCTGGTGCGGCTGGGCACACTCACCCCGGACGATGTGGCAGTTGAGCTCTACATGGGCCATGTGGATGCTGCCGGGGAGATCGTGCGAGCCGACTCCACCCCCATGCGGCCCATCGAGCCGGACGGGAAAGGGGGCTACCTCTACCGGGCAAGCAACGCGGCCTGCCGCAGCAGCGGCATGCACGGCTATACGCTCCGGGTGCTCCCCCACCATCCCGATCTCACCACACCGTTTCTCCCAGGGCTCATCGTATGGGCGTAGCCGGACGGGGCTAATCAAGCTCCGGCGAACAGCCGGGGCAGCACAGCGAGCACGGTCGCCCTGCGTGACCAAGCTGAGCTGGTTGTAGAGATCGAAAAGATCGTTGTTGATCGGCGTGGCCGTGAGCAGGATGATCTTCTTGCGGAGGCTGGCGACCTCTCCCGGTCGCACGCGCCCGTGCCCGCCGTTCAGGCCGATCAGGCGCTCGATGTTGCCGTATCGCTGCGCGTTGCGGTTGCGGAAGTTGTGCGACTCGTCGATGAGCAGCACGTCGGCGTCGCCATACGGCCCGGCGTCGAACTCCTCGCGCCCCATCTCCTCCTGCGACAGGATCGTCACGGGAATGTTCGCCTCGCCAAGCTCGTGCCGCCACATCTCGCGCAGGCTCGCCGGGCAGATCACCAGCGCCTTCTGCCGCAAGTGGTAGGCGAAGTCCTCCAGCAGCTTCTTGCCGATCCACGTCTTGCCCAGGCCAACGGAGTCGGCGATCATCACGCCATCGTAGCGCGTGAGGATCTTCCGCGCCTTCTTGACGGCATCCTCCTGAAACTCCGCAAGCTCCACAGCCGAGCGGGTCGGCGCGGCTGCCGGCTCGGCAGCGAGGTCGTCACGGAAATACTCGTAGAGGGCCTTCATGTAGACCTGCCACGGCGTGTACTCCTTGCGGCCGAACTTCGATGCATCGAGCAGGTCGATCAGGTCATCCTTGAAGTCACGGGAATCCTTCCACTGCCGCTCGTACCACTCCTCAAGATCGATCACCGCCCGCGCCCCCACCTCGCTCTTCACAAGCTGCCGTGTCTGTGAACCCTGCAATCCGGCCTCTTCCGTAGGGGCGGGCCACTGTTGCCCGCCCTCTTCTGTAGGGGCAGCCCCCTGTGGCTGCCCTGGGCGGACGCCGTCCGCCCGTGCATCTTCATCCGGCGCAATGTAGGGGCACACGGCGTGTGCCCTGGGGCGGACGCCGTCCGCCCGTGCATCTTCATCCGGCGCAATGTAGGGGCACACGGCGTGTGCCCCAGGGCGGACGCCGTCCGCCCCTACAACGGATTCCCGCTCCAATTGATCATACAGGCTCCGCACCGCTTCCCGTGCGCGCGGATCATCCACCTGACCCGGATCCAGGACGGCAGTATGCACGAGGTTCAGCTCACGGTTCGTCGTGAAGGCGGGGCCGGTAAAGTTCGACGACCCGACGATTGCCAGAATGGGGCAGAACCGGTCGAAGGCCATCGCATTCTGATGCGCCGCGCTCTGGTGCGCCGCTCCGGGCCGGTCGGCATAGAACAGGTAGCACTTCGCATGCAGGAATCCGTTCTCGTAGAGCCGCACCCGCACCGAGTCGCGCCGCAGGAACGCAATCAGATCTTCCACCAGCCGCAGCGTCGCCTCGCTGAACGGCAGCGACTCCAGATCGCCACGCAGCAGCCCCTTCGCACCGCCGCCGTAGCTTCGGCGCGCAGGCAGCACGGCGTCCGGCTTTGGCCGCAGGCCGAGCTGCTCGCCCGACTCCGGCTCCGCACCCAGCAGCAGGCGAAAGTTGCCGAGCGACTCCACCCCGTCCTTCACGATTCCGAATCCGCTCACCGTGAAGTGCCACTCGTCCCACCTCAGAAGATGTCGCATAGACTCAGCTTGGGAGTCTGTATCTCGTCCATTTTCTCTGACCTTCTCTGACAAGCCAGCCGTCTCGAACCAATCTTCTTGTCACTCTGAGGGCGGCTTGACGGTCGAGCTTCAAGATTGAGGTGACGTCACTGTTGCCGAGTTCGCCTTTCCTCTGCAACTCCGGAAGAAGCTGAACCAGCTCAGGAGGTTCTACTGGCGCCCCGGCGAAATCCTTGTTGATCTCATAAACACGGCTGCCTTTGCCGGTTGATCTCACGATACCACGTCGGATCATGTTTCTAATCGACATTAGGGCACGGTACATGTCCAAGCCAGTCAGCTTCTGGTACTCACGGCTCTTGAAGCGGCCACCGTGTACCTTGGCACACACCAGTATCCGCTTCTGATCGCCGGTGAGGTTCAGGCCGTTGAACTGCCGGAGCCACAGCAAAGTCTTGGTGTCGTACACCGGCTCATTGCGCAGCCTTACCTGAAAGTACACTCCGCCGATGTCGTCGAACCTCGGCGGATAGAATCCCTCGCGCTCCATTTCCTCAAACATGCGCGGGATGCCCTCGCCAAGCTCCCGCATGTAACCCAAGCCCGTCAGCACGCGCACGATCAGCGGGTTGCGCGAGAGGTGGAGGTGCTCGCGGCGGTTCAGGGCTTCCACCGTCACAGGCGCGGGCGGCAGCCCCGGGCTGCGAATCTCCATCCGGTCGTCGTACATGTGTATCTCGATGCCCCCGCCCTGAATGCTGTAGTCTCGGTGGGCCACCGCATTCACAATCGCCTCCTGCCACACGAACGTGGGATACTCAAGCCGCTCGGTGAAAAACAGGTCGACCAGTTGCTGCCGCTCGCGGATGAACGGGCTGACCGTCTCATACGCCTTGCGGATCAGCACGGCCAGCGGCTGCTCCACGCGGATGCGTTTTACGATGTTCAGCTCGGCCCCGTGCTTGCGCTCGGTTCCCTCCCAGCGGATGAATTCGACCCCGCACCGGGGATGCCATTTGCCGGGCTTCTTGCCGAAGAGCAGCAGCGCGGCCAGATTCGGCACAGCCCTGCCGTTGCGGCCCTGGATCAGCTCGTGCTCCCCAAGCAACTCGTCGAAGGTGTTGTAGCCCAGCCGCGCAAAGAACGCCGCGACTTCGTCCGTCGTGGCGAGCTGCTGAACATCCCGTTCCGTGAGTTCGAGGTCGAACTTCATTTCCGCCATCCCGTGGTGCCGCACCATTCAAAGCGATGTTCTGATAAGGACATGGAAAAGAATATCACGGGCGGCGGGAGAAGTCAAGCGCCGATTTCAGGATTTGGAAGGCGGTGTGGATGGCCGCCCAGCACACGCGTGAAAGCTGCGGGGGTCGGCCCGCACCGGCGACAGGACAGAAGGCAAATCGATTTCGAAGAAAGGAATCGCCGACGAGGCAGAACACATCTCCAGCCCCTTCCCCCGCCGGATTTCCCGACATTTCACTGGAACACTTCGGCCGTTATGCGTCTAATATAGTGGGACCCATGGGGAACGGCAGCAAATGAACACGATCCCGCAAGCCAAGGCATCAGGCTCAGGTGTGGAACGCGGGGGCAAATGGAGTCGCCCGGTCTGCGCCATGCCTGCTATCAGGGGAAAGCCGGTGGTTGTTCCAGAAGCCTTCGACTTCGCCGCGGCGGTCTCGGAATTCGAGACGCCCCTGCTGCGGTACGTCCGGCAATTCTTTGGCAACGACGCGGAGTCGGCCGAGGAGGTGGTGCAGGAGGCGTTCCTGCGCCTTCACCGGCAGGTCGAGCAGCACGGGGCGGCCAGCATCGAGAACATGCCGAGCTGGCTGTTCCGCGTGGCC
>DATKYA010000025.1:0-4960 GCA_035528775.1 Planctomycetota bacterium
GGTCTTCCACCTTGCGTACGCGCCAATTGTGGCGGAAGACTTGGTTCATCACGTCGCCGTTCTGCGTGATCAGCGCGTATCGGCGCGACAGCGAAACTACCGCCCTGCCCTTGCCGGGCCAGGCATAGGTGGAAGTGAACGGCACGTGCGGGTCGTACTTGGAATTCCAGTTCCAGAACGCGCCCTGCAGCGCCAGGTCGTTGTTGTTCCATTCGTTGCCGATGTAGACGAGAGCTGAATACTGGTTCTTCACGCGGACGTCGGGCTGGTTGGGGTCTTCGATGGAGCAGACTTGCTCGGCTGGCTCGGCGGCGATGCCAAACGTCTCGCGCAGCGCGGCGGCGAGCTTGTCGGCGGCCGGTTTGTTGGCCGCCTCGCCGTAGCTCACCAGCACCTTCTTGCCCTTTTCGCTTTCGACGAGACCCTGCACCCACGGGCGAAGCTCGTCTTTCGTGAGGATCACTACTGGCGGCGGGGTGGTGCCGCCGGCCAGCGCCTTGCAGCGGGCAAGCACTTCATCCTTGCCGCGCCCGGGGAACGCCCCGCGGCCGAATAGCTGCAGCTTCGGGCCTTCGCTGTATGCCAGCATCATGATGTGGCCGCTGGGCAGCGACACGTGGAACGCCACGCCCTTGTCGTCGCGCTCGAAGCCGACGGGCACGTCGCGTGCCACGTCCCATATCGCCTGCACCTTGGGATTGTTGATCCGGCAGCGGTAGGTGTGCTGCGAGAGGTGCATGTTCACGGTGCCGCGCGGCGCGATGTAGTGCACCTCGCGCGTTGAGATGCCCAGGAAGGTGCTGTTCACGCCGTCGCGGTGGCGCGGGAAGAACCGAATGGCTGCGTCGGGCGTTTCGCGTTTCAGCTCGAGCTCGTGATTGGGCCGCGGATCGCCCACCGTGCGAATGAAGAGGTTGTTGGCGGGATCCTCGGAGAAGCCTTTCGGCAGGCAAACGCCAAGGGCGCGGGCCTCCTTGCCTTCGAAGCGGGCCACTTCGGCGTAGTCCACGCCGTACTCGGCCCGGTAGCCCAGGTCGTCCACGATGAACTTCCTGAGCCACGCCGCGCGCTGCACCACTTGCGGCTCTCGCACGAACCACGTGTAGGTTCGCTGGAAACCGATGCTGGTGCGGTCGGCTTCGGTGGCTTCCCTTCCGAAGGGGTAGCCCATAGTCACTGCCTTGCCCTTGCCGTAGGTGTTTACGGTGATGGCGGGTTTGCCGCTCTCGTAGGCGGCCATGACGGTGGCAGTGGTGGGCTTCAGCACTTCGAAGGTCGGCTTGCGGTCGGTCTTTTCGGCTCGGCCGCCAGTAAATATGCCGCGCGGAATGGTGATAGTGAGCGGCGTGTCCTTCACGGCTTCGCTGGTGGTGCCGTCGAGCGTGGCGCCGAGCACCTTTGCCATGGGCAACTCAGCCAGCGGCCTGTTGTATTGGTCGGTTTCGCCGGGGATGGTGGAGACGAGCAGCGTACCGCCGTTGGCCACCCACTGCTCGATGGCGGCGGCCACCTTGGGGTCCATCGCTTTGGCGGCAGGCACGACTAGCAGCTCAAGCCCGAGGCCCGCAAGCTTGCCGTCGAGCACAAGGTGCTCGTCCACGCGGCTGTAGGCCAGCTTTGCAGCCTGCATGATCCAGTCCCAGCCCATGTAATCGTAGTAGATAGGGCCGTCGTTGAGGTCGAGCGTGGCGCGGGGCATGAGCAGGCCGATGCGCTGGGGCTTGGGCGCGGTGGAGGCCACGGTGGGTCCGATGTTGTAAACGAGCTGGTTAGTGAGCCAATGGTTGGTCACGGAGTGCCAGCCGAACTGGTAATCGAGGTAGCCGTGCGACACCCAGTCGTAGAAGTATCGTGCGAGGTTACCGGGGTCGCGGAAGTTGATCCAGAGGTAGTCGCGATAGAGGCTTTCGAGGCTGTCGCTGGGTCGTGTGCCGAAACCGGGCGGGCCAACGCTGCGGCTCATGAAAGGCTTGTCTTCGTTCTTCGGGCCTACGCCGGTGCACTGGCCGAAGTCGTCGCCCAGCAGCCCGCCCCATTTTTTTTCGCTGACGCCGGCGATGCCGTCGTGGTCGCCCATCTGGCGCATCTCGGCGATGAGCAATTTGTCGGGGAAGGCAGCGGCTGTGAGCTGGCGCTTGATCGACAGGTATTCCTTCATCCAGACGCGACGGAAGTGGAGGTAGTCGATCTTTATGACGGGAGGATAGTCGTAAGGCAGCCGCCAGCCGTAGGCTTCGCGGTAAGACGCACCCAGTGTCTGCTGGATCGTGTCATCGTTCTTGTATTTGTCGGTGAGGTAGTTGCCCCACGCGTTGGCGTCGTTCGTTTTGCCCTGCCTGGCAAACTCCTGCCAGTCGGCCTCGGCGGGCGGGTCGATGCGTTTGGCCGGCAGTTCGAGTATGTCGAACGACTTGAGGTCGGTGCCGGCGGCCTTGTTCAGTGCGTCGATCGTGGCGTAGCGGGCCTGCATGAACTTCTGCCACAGCTCTTTCGTGAAAGGCGAGTAGTCCACTTCGTCGGGCATGCCGGTGCTGTCGCCTATATCGAGGTGAACAGCGGCGATCGTTTCATACAGCCCCTGCTTCTTGAGGTTTGCGGCCATCTCCTTGAGGTATGCGCCGTAAGCCTTCTGCACTTTGGGGTTGAAGAGCTGCACGCCGCCATACACCTGGGGCTTGCCGTTGGTATCCAGCGAAAGCAGCGCGGCCGATTGGTCGGCCTGCATGTTTGCAGGCAGCGCGGGTGCGTAGCGCGACCATATCCACCAGCCATGGCGCACGAAGGCCGACGCTTCGGCGGCGGCCTCTTCGGCGGTCTTCAGCTTCGTGAGCGTGGGCAGCTCAAGCAAAAAGCTGCACTTGCGCTCCTTCAGCATGCTCACTATATTGTTGAAACGCGTCCAATCGTAATCGCCTTCGGGCGTGGTGTTGTAGCCCCAGGCTCCGACGGGCACCTCGCCGGCAACGAACGCATCGCCGGCCGCACGGAACTTGCCTACAATGTAGCCTGGTTCGAAGGAGAGGTTCGTATTCCACCACGCGGCGAACGACTCGGGATGGGGGTCGAGCGGCAGCCGAATGCCGCACATCGGCCCGGCCTTGCGCCACGCTTCGCGTTCGGGGTTGTCCCACTTCTTCGAGGCCACCTGCTCGCTCGAGATACCCTCCTGCGCAGCGGCTGCGGCGAGCTGCCGCGCCAGCTTCGCCTTCAGCGTGGCGGCATCGGTGGCATATTCGATCACCTTCACGGCCGCCAGCGAAAGCTCGTTCTGCCAAAAGGCCACGTCGTCCATCAACTTCGGCTCGTCGCGCGAGTCGCGTGCCAGCCTCACGCTTTGAATGCCGTCGTCAATGCACTTCACGATTTCGTACATCATCGTTCCGCGCTTCACCACGGCTTCGGCTGCGTCTTTTGAATCGTCCTTCGACCACGGTCGCAGATAGCCGCTGAGTGCGCGGCAGGCCATTGCATCGTCCCACGCTGCGCCAAGGGCCAGCCGCACCGATTCGCAGTCTTCGGTGAGCGCGGTGACGGGCAGGTTGTTGTATTCGGGAAGGACATCGACTGGTGCTCCCTGCGGGCGGACGAATTGTTCGACTGCGTCGGCCGAGCACGCGAAGAGCATCACGAGCGCGCACGCCGCCAGCAGATGCAGGGCAAAGTGGCGCAATACGGTTTTCCGAATCATTGCCAGCTCCTTAACTGTCTCTTACAGTTTGTCGATCATCTCGATCATTTTGCAGTAGTTGCCGACCGCCAAGGATAGGACGGCCAACGGCACTTCCGCAAGCATTTGCCGGTCGATGAGCGGTCGCTGAGCCAAGGACTGCGTCTTTTGTGCCACCGTGGCCCGCCATTTCTACGCCCCCATGCCCCTCCGAACATCCCCACAGGGGGCCGGTTTTTCGTCCTCGGCGCAGCCCGCCTCCCAGTCTGGCCGACAGGATCGTGCCGATCTTGGTGTTCGATTCAAAAACGACGTCACTCATGGATCATTCCTTCCTGATGTGGCTGACCAGTCCCGCTCTTCATGTGCGGGACTGGTTCGCATTGATCTGTCCGGATCACTGGAAGGTGATCTCGCCCCAGTTCGCCGGTTCCATCTTCAGCTCGAAGACCTCGTCGTTGACGATGCCCGTGGTCTGGTTGTTCCAGTGGGTTCGCAGCATCGTGTCCTTGCCGGTCTTGTCGCCGTGCGTGGCGCCGAAGTCGCCGCGCAGCGCCAGGCCGTCGGTGATCTTCAGCCCGAGGGCGGCGAGCGGAATCGCGGCCTCGACCACGTAACGCTTGCCCTGAGTGTCCGCCTTGGCTGCGATCTGGGCGTCCGCCAGAACCACGACGCTGTCCATCACGTATTCCTTGATGACGCCGGAGCTGAAGGTCTTGGGCTTCTTCTCGTCCGCCACCTTGCGGTAGACCACGGCCGTGGGCCTGCCTTTGAAGTTGCCGATGGAGAGGCGCAGGTCGCCCTTCACTGGTTCGCTGCGTTTCGGATCGGCGGCGGGGGCGGTTCCGAGTTGCAGGTCCACGGTGTCGCCGCGGGCGTACATAAACTCGGGCGCGTCCGCGCCGTTGACCCACGGCGAGTCGTCCTGCACCTCCCAGCCCACGTACAGGTTGGCATCGTCTTGCGTCATGGCGACCCGCACGCGCGAGCCCGCCTGCCTCTCGAACGCCGGCTTCTCGGCATCCTTGAAGTCGGCGTCGAGATTGCCGGTGAACTCCACCCGGGCCTTCCTGACCGCGTACTTCTTGTTGCCGACCGCCTTCTGCAACTGCTTCTCGCGGAACGTCAGGGCCGTCTTCACGTCGTCGGCGCCCATCGCCACCTGGCCGCCGGGAATTTCGCGGATCGCATCCAGTCCTGTGACCTCGACATTCCAGAGCGCGGTCTTGCCGGCTTGGATGTAGACCTTGCCATCCTTGCCCTGGCGCATGGAGCCGCCGAAATCCTCGCCGC
>DATKYA010000026.1:0-3742 GCA_035528775.1 Planctomycetota bacterium
TCCTCGGTCGGCTCAGCAGCACCACCATCAGCACGGCGGCGGAAACGGCCAGCACGTTCTGGGCGATGCCGTACGGCGACATCCTCGGCTCGGGCAACTCCACGTCGGTCTTCCACGCCGGTGGGTCGGCGTCGCCCGCGCCGAAGTCCGCCTTGGCCGAATAGAAGTAGATGCGGCCGCGGGTCAGCTCGCGGAAGACGCTCCGGTGATTCCCGAACTTCCTGATCATCGACTCCACCGAGTGCGGCAGCCGCTTGATCTTCACCCGGTTGGGCACGTCCCCGCCCGAGCCGAGCGTGAAGCCGAAGTCCTCCAGCGGCGAGATGTCGACGCTGTTTTTCGTGATCAGGAACACCGAGGCGGTGATCGGCCGTCCCTCGCGGACGTGTTTGAGCGGGAAGGAGATGGCCTGCCCCTCGAAGCAGATCCTGACGGGCTTGAGCATACCGGCCGACCGGTGGTTGCAGCGGGAGACCCGCAGCACCACGAAGCTCCAGTCGTTCCGCTCGTAGTAGTCCAGCGAACCGTCGGTGACAGTGTTCAGGCCGTTCAGCTCCAGCCAGGCGTTCAGCGTTTCAAAGATCGGCTTGCCGGGCTCGCGCTTGATCGGGGAAAGGTCGTAGTCCCCCGGGATTTCCGATAACGGCGGGTAGCCATCCGGCCGCCGCAGGTCGAAGGCCTTGACGTCGGTGAAGACCGCCGGATCCTCCAGTTCCACAAGGTCGGGGTCAACCGGCACGGGAATGATCAACGCTAGCCGTTCCACGCACGACGCACCCTCGGGGTCGGCCAGCACGGCCCGCACCACCAACTCCTCCCACTGCTTGTGGTAGACCACAACCTCGTCGATCCGTGACACCGGCACTTTCGCCGTGGAGCCGCTGGGCAGCACCACCTCGCCGGCTGCAGGATGCCCGGCGGCAATTGCCAGTGCGGCCGCGGCGGCAACGATTGCGCGAATTGGCATTGGACCCCCTGTTCTCTGTACCCTCCAGTATAGTCGAGGGAGCGCCGATTTTCAAGCTTCAAACGACCGTCGCGTTCCGCTGAATCTGCATGGCGGGTTGGACTATTGGCGGGTTCTTTCACCACGAAGACACGAAGAGCACGAAGGAACACAAAGAAGAGAAAGAAACGAAGGGAAGGAGAAGATTGCCCGGTAGGCGGAGCATCGTGCTCGCCTACCGCCGTTTTTGGGCTGCATCATCCTCTTGCACCTCACGTGGAAATTGGTAGAATGTCTGCCTCAAGGAGATGGCGGGCCGGACGTCGCCCGCCAATCAACCTGAAGTCTCGAACAACCCGCACAAGGAGCCTGAACTCATGATCCGCTTGGGCATCATCGGAACGGGCGGCATGGCAAACTGGCACGCCAAGGCCGCATCGGAACTGAAGGGCGTGAAACTGGCCGCCTGCTGCGACATCCGCGAGCCGGTCGTCAAGACCTTCGCCGAAAAATGGCTGGTGCCGAAGTCGTACATCGACTACCGCGAGATGCTCGAGCACGAGAAGCTCGACGCCGTCGTGAACGTCACCCCCGACGCGGCCCACGCCGACGTTGCGATCGCCGTGCTCACCCGCGGCATCCCGATCCTCAGCGAGAAGCCGCTCGCCACCAGCCTCGACGAGGCGATCAGGATGGCAGCCGTCGCCCGCGATTCGCGCGTGCCGCACATGGTAAACTTCTCCTACCGCAACTCCTGCGGGCTGCAGCGCGCCGCCGAAGTCATCCGGGCCGGCAAGATCGGCCGCATCATCCACGTCGAATCCAGCTACCTGCAGAGCTGGCTCGTCTCGGGTGCGTGGGGCAACTGGCTCGAGAAACCCAGCATGGTCTGGCGGCTCTCCAGCAGGCACGGCAGCGCCGGCGTACTCGGCGACCTCGGCTGCCACATCTACGACCTCGCCACGCTGCTGTGCGGCGACATCGCGGAGATCGACTGCCGCCTCGCCGTCTTCCAGAAGGTCGGCATCACCGGCAACACCTGGGGCGAGTACGTTTTCGATGCCAACGACAGCTTCGTCTCAACCGTGCTGTTCAAGAACGGCGCGATCGGCACCATTCATTCGTCGCGGTGGGCGATCGGCCAAGGCAACAGCCTCCGGGCTCGCGTCTACGGCGACAAGGGCGCGATCGAAGTCGACCTCGATACCAGCTATGAGCAGTACAAGATCTGCACCGGCAAGGACAACATCAACGCCTGCAAGTGGGAGATCGTCGAGTGCAAGCCCACGCCAAGCAACTGGCAGCGGTTCGTCAAGGCCGTCCGTACCGGCCGCAACGACGTCTCCGACTTCGCCAACGGCACCAGGATCCAGGCTTACCTGCACTACAGCTTCGAGTCGGATCGCCTTCGCCAGCCGGTGAAGGTGGAGCTTCCGGTGGGGGTGTGATCGGGAACGGCGTCTTTGTTGAAGAAGAACGTCAAACACTCAACGTTCAACTCTCAACGCCAAACGGTCAACGATCAACACGGCAGTACCGCCACGTGTTGATCGTTGACCGTTTTCTGTTGGACGTTGATCGTTGGTTGTTGATATTGCGCAAGTCGTGGGTGCCCCAGCGTTACTGGAATTCCACCGTCCCCCACGCCGCCGGGCAGAGCATGATCTCGCTGGGGATATCGCTGATGATTGCGGTGGCGGGGTTGGCCCAGTAGAGTCGCTCGCGGGTCTCCTCGCCTTTGGGATCGCCGCGCAGCACGCCGAGGTCGGCCTTGAGCCGCAGGCCGGCCGAGGGAGCCAGGCCCAGCGTCTTCAATGGGATCGCAGCTTCCAGCGTGTACGCGCCGTCGCCGATCTTCATCGCCGCCTGCAGGTCCGTCAGCACCGTGATCACGTCCACCTGCTCCGTGCGGCTGGGGGAGCTGAACAGGTTGGCCTTGTCGCGCGTGGTGTCGGGCACCCGGTGGCGATACAGCACGCCCAACGGCTTGCCGGCGGACCACGTGATCAGCAGCCGCAGGTCGCCGGGGACGGGTTCCATCCGCTGCGGCGGCGCGGCGGGGTCGGTGCCGATCTGCAGGTCGACCGAGTCGCCAGTCTTGAACAGCATCTTGGGATCGCCGCCGGTGTTGAGCATCGGGGAGTCGTCCTTCACCTGGAACGCCAGCAGCAGCGAGTTCGCGTTCCAGGCGATGCGTGCGGAGGCAACGTCGCTGATCGCGGCCGAGTCTGCGTTCTGCCATTCAGCCAGATCGCCGTCGATGGCGGGCCGGTCGAGCCTCGCAGCACGGATGAATTTCGGCGGCTCCTGCCTCTGCTGCTGGATCGCCCGCCGGCGGTGCCACGCCTCGCAGGCCACGGCGTCCTTGGGCGTGACGGTGAGCGTGAACTGCGCCCGCTGCAGCGTTTCCAGCCCCTGCACTTCAACGATGCTGCTGTGGTTGTGGCCGGCGACGACGTAGTACTTGCCATCGGCCGTGCGGGTGAACGACCCGGAGAAATGCTCGCCCCCGAGCGAGAAGCCCCCGACTTCCATGCCGCGCTCGGCAGTATCCGTGTGCCAGCCGGGCACGCCGTTGCGGTAGTCGTCGAACAGCCGCCCCGCGTGCAGGCCGTCGTCGGTGAACAGCGTGTAGTAGCCGAAATTCGACACGAGGCAGATCAGCAGGCCGATATTGCCGTCGGCCTCGGCGTGGCCGATGTAGGTGAGCGAGCCGGAGCATTCGCCCTGTTTCGGCCGCGGGGCGCGGTGCGACGCGTGCACCCCCAGGTAATCCTCGGGATACGTCCACCGCAC